>CABROZ010000084.1 GCA_902472795.1 uncultured Bacteroides sp.
CCAAAATCTTCAAGGAGACATGCCGCATCGACTGGAATCAGCCCGTGAAGCGCATCTACGACTTTGTGCGCGGCCTTTCGCCCTATCCCGGCGCATGGGCAGAACTGAAACTGCCCGAAAGCGAACCGGTCGTGGTGAAAATCTTCCAGACGGAAAAGATCGTGATGCCCCATTCGCTGGAGCCCGGTACGCTGCAGACCGACGGCAAGACCTACATCCGCGTGGCGGCAGCCGACGGATTTGTGGGCATCTGCGCCTTGCAGCTTCCCGGCAAGAAACGGCTGAAGACCGACGAACTGCTGCGCGGCTTCCGGCTGACGGACGAGGCGCGCTTCGAAGTTTATAGGAGTTAAAGAAGTTAGAAGAAGTTATCGCCCGTCTTGGACGGGCTTAGAAGTTAAATGCAAATAGATCAGATAAATAATGAATAATGAAGCTAATCATTAACCATTAACCATTAAAAAACTATCGGCTTTAACTTCTAACGAAGTGATAACTTCTTAACTTCTCTAACTTCTTTAACTTCTCTAACTTCTTTAACTTCTAAAAAAATACTATGACTGTGTTATGAAACCGATTATTTCTCCCTCTATCCTGTCTGCCGACTTCGGTCATCTGGCGGACGACATTGAGATGCTGAACCGCAGCGAAGCCGACTGGGTGCACATCGACATCATGGACGGTGTGTTTGTGCCCAACATTTCTTTCGGCTTCCCCGTGCTGAAGTACGTTGCCAAGCTGGCACGCAAACCGCTGGACGTGCATCTGATGATAGTGCAGCCCGAGAAGTTCATTTCTGAAGTGAAGGCACTGGGCGCACACGTGATGAACGTGCACTACGAAGCCTGTCCCCATCTGCACCGCGTGGTGCAACAGATTCGTGAGGCGGGTATGCAGCCGGCGGTGACCATCAATCCGGCCACTCCGGTGTGCATGCTGAAGGACATCATCAACGACGTATATATGGTGCTGCTGATGAGTGTCAATCCCGGCTTTGGCGGACAGAAGTTCATCGAACATACAGTGGATAAGGTGCGCGAGTTGCGCGAACTGATTACACTTTCGGGTTCGGATGCCCTGATCGAGGTGGACGGCGGCGTGAATCTGGATACGGGCTCGCGTTTGCTGGCTGCCGGTGCCGATGTGCTGGTAGCAGGCAGTGCCGTGTTTGCGGCTCCCGATCAGGAAGAAGCTATCCGTTCGTTAAAGCGGTTGTAAATGTCGTCTGTCTGGCGGCAACATCCTTCCCTGCGGCTGTTGATAATGCTGATGGCTGGCATTGCGTGTGCCGACTATTGCCCGTCGTGGCAATGGACGGACATCAGCTTTGCGGTATGGGGGGCGTGTGTGCTGCTGTTGATCGTGTGCAACTGGCGCTCTTACGGATTACTTTCCGGATTGGTGGTTGATGTGATGATGTTTTCCATTGGCTTTCTGCTGATGGGGGATCAATTGAAACTTACGCGTTACGACATCAAGGATAGGATTTCCGACTGTCAGATTCTGCTGACCGAAGTTCCCGAACCGAAGCCCAAGACCGTCAAGTGCCGGGCCCGTTTATTGGCCGAGTCGAGGGGTGATACGTTGTCGTTCATCTACGGGTGGCCCGAATTTCTGTTTTATATAGCTAAAGATTCCGTTTCGCTTGCCTTGCAGCGGGGCGATACGCTGTGGGTGAGGGCGCGGCTCAAACCTCCTTCCAACGAAGGCGTGGCTGCCGGGTTCGACTATGCCCGCTACCTGAAACACAACGGTGTGAGCGGTACGGCCTATGTGCCGGCCTGGCAATGGATGAAGACGGGACATTCTTCGGAGCGCACCTTGCGGCAAAAGGCGCTCGACCTGCGCGAAGAGTTGCTGGGCATTTACCGCCGTCTGGGCTTTGAGGGCGATGAGCTGGCTGTGCTTTCCGCACTGACGCTGGGCGACAAGGACGACCTGAGCGAGGATATCATGGAGACGTATTCCATATCGGGTGCCAGTCATGTGCTGGCGCTTTCGGGGTTGCACGTCGGTTTCATCTATGCGTTGATTCTTGTGTTTTTTGTACCGTTGTGGAAGCGGTGGAGGCGTTTGAAGCCTTTTCTGTCGCTGGTCGCTGTGGGGCTGTTGTGGGTATTTGCTTTCCTGACGGGGCTTTCGTCGTCGGTGGTGCGTGCGGTGCTGATGTGTTCGCTGTTTGTGCTGGTGGGGTTGCGGGCCGAAAAGGTCCTGACGATGGATGCGCTGATTGCCGCCGCATTCCTGATGCTGTGCTGGCGTCCGTGCTGGCTGTTCGATGTCGGTTTTCAGATGTCGTTTTCTGCTGTGGCGGCTATCCTGTTACTGATGCCGGGGCTGTGGTCGCTGTGCCCGTTCGACAACCGTTTCTTGCGGTGGGTGTATGGCTTGATGGCTGTTTCGTTGGCGGCACAGGCGGGGGTGGCTCCTCTGGTGGCTTTCTACTTCGGACGGTTTTCCGTCCATTTTCTGCTGACTAACTTATGGGTGATTCCGCTGGTGTCGCTGGTGCTGTATGTGGCGGTGGGCGTGCTGCTGCTTACGCCTTTCCCCGTGTTGCAACAACCGCTGGCGGAGGGGCTTCGGGTGCTGGTGCGCCTGCAGAATGAGGGGCTTCGCTGGATAGAGGCGTTGCCGGGTTCGTCGATCGACGGCATTAGGCTGCATGTGGCAGAACTGATCATGATTTATGTCTGTCTGTTTCTGTTCCGTCGGGCTTTTTATCGTCCTACGATACGTGCCATTTACTGGGCATTAGGCAGTATAGGGATGCTGGCGGTGACGCGGGGGGCATGTGCTTTTTTTAGTTGACGAGTTGACAAGAGACGAGTTGACAAGAGACAAGGTGACGAGGGACGGGGTGACAAGGGACGAGTTGACGAAGAACAAGTTGATAAGGGACGGGGTGACTCGGAACTGCTTGTTCCTCCTCTTTGCAATCAGCATGCCCCTTTCAGCAAAAAACGTAACGAAAAATTGGTTATCTCGTTCAAATCCTTAACTTTGTGTCCCAATAAGGAAACCTTTAAATCTTTATAGTCATGAAGTACAAGTTATTGGTTCTTGATGTGGACGGTACGCTGCTGAACAATGCGAAGGAGATAACGAAGCGTACCTTATCGGCCCTGCTGAAGATTCAGCAGATGGGAGTGCGTATAGTGCTGGCATCGGGCCGTCCGTCCTATGGCCTAATGCAGGTGGCCAAGACGCTGGAACTGGGCAACTATGGCGGCTTCATCCTGTCGTACAACGGTTGCCAGATTATCAATGCACAGAACGGAGAGATACTTTTCGAACGCCGGATCAACCCCGAAATGCTGCCTTACTTAGAGAAGAAAGCCCGTAAGAACGGCTTTGCCCTGTTTACGTACCACGATAACCTGATTCTGACCAACGATTCGGAGAACGAGCATGTGCTGGACGAAGCCGGCTTGAACGACTTGGTGGTGATAGAGGAGGAAGAGTTTTCGACGGCCATCGACTTTGCTCCGTGCAAGTGCATGTTAGTGAGCGACGACGAAGCAGCGCTGGTAGCCCTCGAAGAGCACTGGAAGAAACGCCTGAGCGGCGTGCTCGACGTGTTCCGCTCCGAGCCTTACTTCTTGGAGGTAGTGCCCTGTTCGGTGGACAAGGCCAATACGCTGGGCGCCCTGCTGGAACACTTAGGCGTGAAGCGCGAGGAAGTGATGGCCATCGGCGACGGCACCTGCGATGTAGCCATGCTTCAGCTGGCCGGCATGGGCGTAGCCATGGGGCAGGCGCCCGACTCGGTGAAAGTGTGTGCCGACTACATCACTGCCTCGAACGAGGAAGACGGTGTGGCGGCTGTTGTCGAGAAGATGATTCTGTCCGAAGCGCGTATCAGCGATATTCCCCTTGACCAACTGAACGCCCAGGCACGCCATGCCCTGATGGGCAACTTGGGAATACAATACACCTACGCCGACCAGAACCGTGTGGAAGCCACCATGCCGGTGGATCAACGTACGCGGCAGCCTTTCGGCATTCTGCACGGAGGGGCTACGCTGGCACTGGCCGAAACGGTGGCCGGACTGGGCTCGATGATCCTCTGCCAACCCGACGAGATGGTCGTGGGAATGCAGGTGAGCGGTAATCACATTTCGTCGGCACTCGAAGGCGATACGGTGCGCGCCGTAGGCACCATCGTCCACAAGGGACGTTCGTCGCATGTCTGGAACGTGGACGTCTTTACCTCGACCAACAAGCTCGTCTCAACCGTCCGTGTGGTGAACAGCGTGATGAAGAAGCGTTGAAAATCAACATCTCCTCTCCACGGCCTCCGTGCCGGCAGTTCCCACGTTTTCGGGGGAACTATGAAGGAGGGGGTATGCTTTTGTTTTGTTTTCTTTTCTTTTATTTGTGTACCGCAGGCAGGTTCAACCTGCCTTTTTGCCCTTAAATGTTGCAGAAAAGGGATTATTGACGACATATTGCGTAATATTTGAGGGCTATTGCGGTGCACTGACAGTGCAGGCATGATGTGCGAACTATGCTTGCATGGATAGTGAACAACACTTGTACGGCTCACGAGCCACACTTGTACGGCTCACGAGCCACACTTGCACGGCTCGCGAGAGACACTTGTGTGGCTTGCGAACCACACTTGCGTGGCTCACGAACCATACATGCATAGTTCGTCCTGTCCCTTCCGGCTGCAAATATAGGATGACTTCGGGGAATAAAAAAACGATGGGAGGAGTTGTGTTCAACAAATCGTCGTGTTGAACGCAACTCCCCCGTCGTTTCTTCTTCTTCTTCTTCTATTCCTCACCGTAGATGTACTCTACGGGCGACTTCTTGAAGCGCAGGATGCGGGTGTCGTTGACGCCGGCACCGTTTTTGGTCAGATACAGACCTGCCATGCTGCCGTTGAAGTACCATCCGCTGCCTGTAGGCGAATAGACGGTGAAAAGGATGTTGTTGTAGTGGCCGTGGTAGATGCCCGACGCATTCCACTGGGCGGCAGGGCCGTACCACACAACGGGTTCGTATTCTGGAAAGTCGGGACTCTTCATGCCTACGTAGATCAGTTCGCCGATGGCTAAACTGTCTATCACTAAGTCGCTGCGTCGGCGTTGTTCGCGCTGTATCTTGCTGTGGCCTTCCCACGGGGTTTTCAGGATGTGGGTTCCGCTCCACATCACCCACACGTAGTCGGTGGCGTCGAACACGAGGTTGAAGTCCTCCATCGAGGGCACCTCGTAGCCATCGGGGGCAAGGGTGGTGGGAGGCAGCTTGTTCATGTGCACGTTGTCCGTGGTGCGGAAGCCGTCGAGCACGGCAATGCCGTCCTGCACCACGACCCGCAGTCCCTGTTGCCTTCCTCCCTGATAGGCCCATCCCCACAGGTCGTAATATTGTTCAGGGGTGCAGTGGGTCAGATAGTCGAGTACGGTACTGTTGGCCTGTACGGCAGGGTCGGCCGACGAAAGCACCTGGTCGGCAAACGACTTCGAGTCGCCGCGGGCATTGTACTTGCACCACCACACGCCGTGCAGCCAGGTGACGGGCAGTCCGTAGTTGAGGCGCGACACGGTGTATTCCTCGCGTGCCGAGCCGTCGGCCTGGTTGCGGATGACGAGGCGGGCTTCCTGCAGGCGGCCGTTGGCGGTGGGATCGTTGGGTTTCCATCCGGCCAGTACGCGGCATACGTTGCTGCCTTCCTGCTGCGGCACGATTTTCAGCCAGGGATCTTCACCGTCGTCAAACTCGGCCACGAGCTCCTTTCCTTCGGTCAGGGTGAACGTGCCCAGTTCGTTGTCGATGTAGCGGTCGAAGCGGTGGGCATAGGTTTTCGTGTCGAAGCTCATCAGTCCGTCTATCTGCACCGGATTGGCTTGCAGTACCAGGCGGATGTGGTCTTCGGGGTAAGAGTTGTCCAATCCCTTGCGGTGGAATTGCAGGGTGGTTTCGTCGGCGGCCACTCCGGGCGGATAGAGCGACTTGCGTATGCGGAACAGATTTTTGCCTTCGAGGCTGCGCGTTGGTGCCACGGGTTCCACGGTCAGCGGATAGCCTTCGAGGGGAAGCATCTCCAGTTCGTCGTCGCAATCGACGGCCAGCAGCACCTCGGTGGCGCTGTGCGGAAAGACGAGGGTTGCACCTTCATCGGCCACCTGTACGTCGTCGGGCAGTCGCGAGGCGGTCCGATCCACGGTCAGTCGGCTGTCCAAGCCGGGAATCAGTTCCGTACCTTCGCCTTCGGCCCATTCTTCCACGACGAGGTGTGCGCCGCTCAGGTCTTTGCGCACGGTTATGGTGTAGATTGTGTTGCGTTTCAGTGTTTCGGGCAAGGGCTGCTCCATTTCGTAGGTTGTTCCGTCCATTTCGGCCTTGACATATACCTTCAGGTCGGGATTGGCTTGCTCGTAGAGGTAAACGATGCCTGCCGAGTCGCGTTCCAATCCGGGGTCGAAGGTCAGCAGAAGGTCGCCTTTTTCACTTCCCTGTGGTGTCTGTATGGGTGTTTGCGGCAGGACGAAGGTCTGTCGGGCGGCATTCTTTACGCCGAATGCGTGTACCTTGATGTTGCCGGCCACACGGGCGCGGAAGTCAAGCCGGGCTGTTCCGTGCTTCAGGGTCAGCGGAATGGAGTATCCCGTTTGTCCGCTCAGGTCGGTCTGCCCGGTCAGGAAGTGTTGCGCCTGTTCGGCATCGGCGGCAAGGATACGGCTTCGGAAGTCGGCCTCGTCCAGTACGTCGGTTTCGGGCGCTTCGTCCGTTGCCACGTTGGCCAGCACGTAGAGGGTACCGCTCTTACGCTTCAGTTCGAGGCTGTAGAGGCCTTCGGCTTTGGCTGTCAGGTCGGGGTAGTAGGCGGTCAGCGTGCCGTTCTCGAACAAGTAGGCATCCAGTCGTTCGATGTGGTTTTCTCCGGCCACGGGCAGGGTCTGGCCTTCGGCGCTGTAGTCGCTCAGGCTGACTTTCAGCAGAGCCTGTCCGTTGTCGGCAAAAAGTTCGTTGGTGCGTTCGTCCGAGCAGGCTTGCAGGGCCAGCAGGGTGGCGAGCAGGGCGGTGGTTCGGGTGATGTATCTTCTGATGTTCATACAGGCGTAAGGGTTTCGTAAAGGGTGAATAACGTCAGGGCGTTGCCCCGGTGCCGTGGTGTGCGGACGTCCGGGGCTTGTCGCCACTGTCAGGATTGGCGTCGGCTATAAGGAGTCAGTTCCGTGTTGGTACCTTCTTCCCATTCGTCGAAGGACACGTTGAGCTTGATGTCGATGCGGTCCTGGCGCACGGTGATGGTATAGACGGTATTTCGCTTCAGCGGTCCGTCGAAGGCCTTGGTCAAGGTCTTTTCCTCTCCGTCGATGACGGCTGTCACGCTGATCTGTATGTCCTGGTTCTCCTGCTCGTAAGCATAGAGCATGCCTGATTTTCCGTCGGTGATGGGTTGCTCGAATACCACGGTCGTGTCCTTGCGGTTGGCGCTGGCCGGCGACTGTATGCTTTCCTGCGGGAAGAGATAGGCCGAATGAGCCAGGTTGCGCAGGGTGACGTCTTTCACCGATACTTCTTCGAGCGATTCTACGGCCAGATCAAAGCGTGCCATACCTCGCTTCAGCGAGACGGAGGCTGCTCCGGCCGGGCTGCCTGTGCTTTCCAGAGCCAGTACGCCGGTGAAGAAGTGTGCCGTCTGTGCAGGCATGTTGATGACACTTTGCTTCCAGTCGGTTTCGTTCATGTCAAGTCCCTGCAGGCTTTCGGTGGGAATGCTTCCGCCCGTATAGGCCAGCAGGTAGAGGTTGCCCGAGCGGCTGTCAACCTGCAGGTTGTAGCTTTCGGACTGAGGAGCGCCCAGTTCGTAGATTTTAGCCATTTTCCCGTCCTTGAACAGGAACGCTTTTACGTCGGTTATGTCATTTTCACCATCGGCGGCCTGTATCAGGCTTTCGTAGGCGGCCAGTCGGGCGTTGATGATTGTAGTACCCGAGTTGTCGGACGGCAATATCTCTTCCGTGTCGTTCGAGCAAGAGGTCATCACAAATGTGGTGCATACTGCAAAGGTCATAGCCTTCATAAACTTCAATTCCATAATCGTTAGTTTGCTTTTAAAAGTTAGTAATTGATTGATAAATGGCCGCAGACTGCGCGTTGCAAGCTGCGAGCTGTTCGTTTGTTGTTAGTTGTAAGTGTATTCTACCGGACTCTTGATGCAACGTATTGCGCGGGTCTTGGTAGCGTTTTGTGCCGTAAACTTGAACCAGTTCTGGTTGGGGCGGTCGGCTTGGGCGTACCCTTCCATGTACCAGGTGTTCGAGGTGTTGCCGGCAGTAGCCATCATGATCATCATCGGCGAGATGTTTCCTATGGTGGTGTTCCACTGGTGTCCCAGTCCGTACAGCGTCCAGTGGGCGCCTTCGTATTCAAAGTCGTAAAAGGCGATGGTGCCGTAGGGTTGTCCCAGAAAACTGGCTTCGCGTTCGACGATGTTCACGGTGATGGTCTGTCCCTGGCTGTTCTGATGCGTCCGTGCCCCTATGCCACCGATGTTGCAGTTGGTGCCCCATACAAAGAAGGCATAGTCGTCGTAGTCGGGCAGCTGGTATCCGTCGGGAGCCATCTGCGTGGCTGGCATCGAGCCCCAGTTCTGTGCGGTACTTTTCATGCCTTCGTGGTAGAAACCCGTACCGTCGTGGCTCAGCGGAAGCTCGTCGGGATTGCCTCCCTGATACTGTCCGCCCATTAGGGCCTGCAGTTCGTCGTCGGTGCAGTCGGTCAGGCGTTGCATGACTGAGGTACCTGCTGCCAGGTCGTCGGCAATGCTGATCTGGTCGTCGAAGCTCTTGACGTTGCCCCGCAGGTTGTATTTGCACCACCACGTTCCGCCGATGTTGACTACGGGTAACCCTCTGTTCTGTCGGCGTATGGGATAGGCTTCGCGGTTGTTTCCGTCGCTGTCGGTGATGACTAATCGAGCTTCCTGCATGCGTCCGTCGGCTTCGGGGTCGTTGGGTTTCCAGCCGCCCAATATGCGGTAGTTGCCGGCAGTGCCGTCTATCTTGATCCACGGTGTCTGTCCGTTGTCGGCTTCTACCGTGGCTGTTTTGGCCTCGGGCAGGATGAGGGGTCGCAGTTCGCCCTCTACGTAGCGGCCGAAGTCGCATACCCCGTCTTCATTGAGGCTGATGCTGCCTTCCAGTCTGACCGGATTGGGAAAGAAAGCCAGTACGACGCGGCCTTTGTGAATTTGTCTCTTATAAACGTCGAGGTGAATGTACTCGCGTATGGTGCCCGGCAGGCGATGGGCATTGGCCACCGTGAGGCGCGCCACGGGTTCGAGGGTACGTGTGCCGGCTGCCTGTACGCTGACGCCGGTAATGCGTCCGTCCACTGTCACTGTGGCTCCGGGTTCGGCGTCGAGGACGAGGTCGAAGCGGTTGGCCGTGTAGGGGATGAAGACGCTGTCGCACGTGGCATTTACCGTAATGTTGGTGGGCAGTGCGGAGGCTTCGGTGTTGACCCGTGCCTTGAGCCGGGTTTCGGAATCGGAGGTCTCGCCCTGTTCCCAGTCGTCGCCGCTGATGTCCATCGCTACGTCGCCGCCACGGCCATACACGTGGATGGTGTAAACCGTGTTGCGTCGGATGGTGGCAGGCAGCAGGGCTTTCATCTTATGCAATCCGTCGCGAAAGCGCACCAGCACTTCGGCCTGTATGTCGGCATTCTGTTGCTCGCAGAGGTAAAAGAGGGTTTCGCGGGCATTGGACAGCGGCTGGCTGTACTGCTTGTCGAAGCGGGTTGTTGCGGCATGCTCGGGGTGTGCGGCAGTGGGCCGTGCGTTGAGGTAGCCTTCATCGGCCAGACGGTCGATACTTATTTGCAGCACTTCGACGCCCTGGTCGGTCGATTCGAGGTCGATGCGGGCCACACTGCGGGTCATGCCGACCGCCAGTTCGGCAGCCGACGTGTTGCCCAACTCTGTGTGTCCGCTCATCAGCAGGCCTTGAGCCGTCATTTCGGCTGTCGGTGCCGAGAGGGCCAGGAATTCGTCGAGCGTAGTTCCCGGTGACAGGCTTTCCAAGGCTGTGGCTTTCGAGGCGTTGGCCAGGAAGTAGAGGGTGCCTCGGTCGTGTGCCAGGCTGAGGTAGCAGCGGCCGTCGGTGTCGGGAACCAGCGGGCCATAGGCCTCTTGCAACACTCCGTCTTCGAAGCGGAACGCCTTGACGTCATTC
>CABROZ010000085.1 GCA_902472795.1 uncultured Bacteroides sp.
GTCAACTTGTCCACTCGTCAACTCGTCCACTCGTCAACTTGTCCACTCGTCAACTCGTCCACTCGTCAACTTGTCCACTCGTCAACTCGTCCACTCGTCAACTTGTCCACTCGTCAACTTGTCAACTCGTTAACTTGTCAACTCGTCAACTTATTATATATAAAATATGATGAAAAAAATACTTTTGTTATGGATGATGGTCTGCACTGCATGGGCAGGATATGCGCAGGACGGGGAACGGAACCGTGTGGAGCGTATCTATGAACACCTGATGGCCGGTCGAGGTGACAGCATTTATGCGGCGCTGAACGATGAGGGACGACGTCAGCTGTCGCCAGCCTTGTTTAATGACACCTGGAAGCAGCTGGAGGCACAGTTTGGAAAGCTGAAGTCGGCTGGGGCGTGGGGCGAGGATGAAGCGCAGGGCGTGAAGCTGTGGCATCGCGACCTGATGTTTGAACGCTATACGCTGCGCCTGTTGCTATCGTTCGATGCCGACGGACGGATGAACACCATCCGGGTGGTACCGGCTCCGGTACCGGTAGGTACGCCGGCGGTGGCATTCGACCAGACGGTGATGGAAGAGCGGGACGTGGTGGTGGAGACCGACGGTTACCGCCTGCCGGGTACGCTGACCCTGCCACGGGTGGAAGCGGGCAGGAAGGTGCCCTGTGTGGTGCTGGTGCACGGGTCGGGACCGAACGATCGTGACGAGACCATCGGACCCAACAAGCCTTTCCGCGACCTGGCGTGGCTGCTGGCACGGCGAGGCATCGGCGTGATCCGTTACGACAAGCGTACGAAGGTATATGGAGCCGATGTGGTGCCGAAAGGGAAAAAACTGGATATGGACGTGGAAACCTGTGACGATGCGGTGGCGGCAGTGAAATTGGCGGCGGCATTGCCCGAGGTAGCAGCGGACAGCATCTTTGTGCTGGGGCACAGCCAGGGAGGCATGATGGCGCCGCGCATTGCCCGGCGGGCAGAGCCGGTGGCGGGGATCGTCATTGTGGCCGGACTGGCACGACGCTTCGAGGATGCGTTGTTGGAGCAGTCGGAGTATATCGCTGCCCTGTCGGGGACGGTGAACGAAGCGACGCGTGCGCAGCTGGACGAGCTGAAGCGGCAGGTGGAGAACGTGAAGCGGCTGGGGACGGATGCCTTTAGTGACAGTATTCCGTTGCCGTTGGGTCTTCCGAAAGAATACTGGGAATTCTTGCGGACGTACGACGCTGTGAAGGAAGTATCGGCCCTGACCTGTCCCGTACTAGTGCTTCAGGGCGAGCGTGACTATCAGGTGACGATGCAGGACTACGGCTTGTGGCTGATGGGGCTGATATCGAACCGGCAGGCCCAGCTGAAGTCGTATCCCGAACTGAACCATGTGCTGCAGGAAGGGAAAGGAAAGTCGACCCCGTTTGAGTATAACGAGGCACGTCCGGTACCGGCTTACGTGGCAGATGACATTGCCGGATTTATCTGGGGAAAGGATGTAAGATAGAATGAACGGTTGGATGAAATAGAAATGGCAAGCAAGAAAGAAAATACAACCAAGAGCTTTGTGCTGCGTGTGGACGCTGCCACGATGGATGCCATCGAGAAGTGGGCGGCAGACGAATTTCGCAGTACCAACGGCCAGCTGCAGTGGATCATCAACGAGGCGCTGCGGAAGAGTGGGCGGCTGAAGAAGAGCAACAGGAAACCAAAAGAAGAAAAGGAGGAAACAAACGATGATTAACTTGGGACATTATTCGGGAAATGGGCACGACCTGCGTTACAGGCGGGCGAAAGTAGACTATATCCTGACGGGTATTGCGCTGATTCCGGTGCTGGTGGAGTGGGGCATCATTGCGTATCGGGCCGGTGCGGCAGGCATGAGCTTCGGTGCGGCGGGAGCCGTTGAAGGTATTGTGGCACTGCTGGTATTTCTGGTACTGGGGAGCAGTATGTTTCTGCCGGTCCGGGTGTTCAACTTTCCTTTCCGCATCACAGAGGCGAACCTTGCCCGACAGTATGTGCTGGCCATCCGGTTGTGTCAGGTGCTGAACATTGTGGCGGGCTGCATGAATCTGGGCGGAGTGCTTGGGAAAACGGTTCCGTGGGCTGCGTATCTGTATGCCGGCGGTTTTGCACTGATGGTGGTGGCGGTAGTCTGCTATATGTTACTGGCTTTCAGGATGCGATGAAGAAATCTGTTTTAAGAATACTTTGCAGGAACTAAAGAAGAATAGTATGAAAAAATTACTTTATGGATTCTGTGCTTTGTTGCTGTTGGTTTGCAGCAGTTGTCGGGTGAAGGAACAGTGGGTTTTGACCTGGGAAGAGAATTTCAATGACCGGAAACTGGATACGGTGGTCTGGTCTGTAATTCCCCGTGGAGGAGCGTGGTCGTCGTATATGGCTCCGTATGAGGAACTGTATCAGTGGACAGACAGTACCATTCAGCTGATGGCTGTCCGGAATACGCTTCATCCGTCTGATACCGCTACATATCTGACGGGAGGAATATGGAGCCGTTATAAGAAAGAATTCAAGTTCGGTCGTATTGAGGTGAGGGCGAAGGTAAAATGTGCGCAGGGATTCTGGCCGGCTATATGGATGTGTCCGGATCCGATTCCTTATCCGTACGGAGGCGAAATAGACATTATGGAACATTTGAATTTTGATGATTTTGTCTATCAGACCTCGCATTCACATTATACCATTAATCTGAAGCGGAATGATCCTCCCAAATATGCTACGGCACCTATTGATAAAGACGGCTTTAATGTATTTGCGGTAGAGATGTATCCCGACAGTCTGGTTTACTTTACTAACGGGAAACGTTCCATCTGTTATCCGAAGGTGAACGGAGGAAAGCACGGACAATTTCCTTTTGCATACGACCCGTTTCACCTGCGATTGGATTCGCAGTTGGGTGGAAACTGGGTAGGACCGGTTGACTCGTTGCAATTGCCTGTCTATATGGAAGTAGATTGGGTGAAGTATTATGAAAAACGGTGAAGCTGTTTGTGTATATACCTATATTTAGTGAAAGAAGGACGTAATTATACTTAATTCATGCGATTGCACCATCTGTGCCGATGCGCTATCTTTGCAGTATCAGATTTGAATGAATTAGTTAGTCATAATTACGTAACCACTTTTATGAAGATAAAAGGATTCCCGCCTTCCGATGTGACATCGCAGGGCGGGAATTTTATTACCTACTTCTACTTATTTCTCTTCGTACAATACCCGTTTCTGGGTATTGTCCCCCTCTGGGGCTCCCCGTACCTTTGCATCAACAAAAAATTATAAAAAATAAGAAAAATGAAACAAAAGGTATGGGGCGTGTCGCTCGGCCTGATGCTCTGTGCGGGAGCACTTTATGCCGGGAATGAGACAAAGCCTGCACAGAAGGCCGGAGAAGAGGCCAAATTGAAAAGCATAGAAGCGGTGGAGAACAACCGCACAGTGGAGAATGAGCCGAAGAAAAGCCGTTTAACACTGGGTGGATACGGAGAGGCGGTCTACTCGCGCAACTTCTACAGTGACCATTATTTGAGGTATAAGAGTCCGGAAGCGTATAAAGACGCGAAGAGTCACGGACGTTTTGACTTGCCGCACGTCGTCATCATGCTGGGGTACGACTTCGGCAAGGGCTGGACGATGGGCAGCGAGATTGAGTTTGAGCACGGCGGTACGGAAAGTGCCATCGAGATAGAGGAAAGCGAAGGAGGCGAATACGAAAGCGAGATAGAGCGCGGCGGCGAAGTGGCGCTGGAACAGTTCTGGATTCAGAAGTCGTTCTGTCCGGCATTCAACATCAAGCTGGGACACATCATTGTGCCGGTGGGCGCAACCAATGCCCATCACCTCCCCACGGAGTTTTTCGGGGTGTACCGTCCCGAAGGAGAGAATACCATCCTGCCCTGTACGTGGCACGAGACGGGTATCAGCCTGTGGGGAAAGGCCGGTGACTGGCGTTACGAAGCCATGCTGTTGCCGGGATTGGACTCGGACCGTTTCGGACGTCAGGGATGGATACACGACGCTGCCGGAAGTCCGTACGAATTCAAGATAGCCAATGCGATGGCGGGAGCTTTCCGGGTGGATAACTATTCGGTGAAGGGACTGCGCCTGTCGGTCAGCGGATACGTGGGCAATTCGTTCAGTAACAGCCTGATGCGAAGCACGTCGGCCAAGTATGAGGGCGTGAAGGGAACGGTGACGATCGGTGCCTTCGACTTCGACTACCACGGACATAACTGGATTGTGCGCGGCTATGCGGACTACGGTCATCTGTCGGACTCGGATATCATTACTACCTGGAACAAGAATCAGCAGAAAAGTTCTCCGTCGAAGGCGCAGGACGTGGCATCGGATGCCATTGCCGTTGGCATAGAAGCGGGGTATGACCTGTTTTCGCAAATCGCCAAACTGCGGGAAAAGGAACAGAAACTCTACGTGTTTGCCCGATATGACTATTACGACTCCATGTATAAGGTGGAAACCGGTGTGTATCAGTACGACTGGTGCGGACGTACGCGCCTGGCGGCGGGTGTCAACTATTATCCCATCAAGGACATTGTGGTCAAAGGAGAATATTCCATCGGCTTGCTGAAAAGCAAGTACAACAACGAGCCTTCCATTTCGCTGGGAGTGGCGTATGCGGGGTTGTTTGGCAGATAAGAGGAGGGAAGAGGGTATCTTTAACTGCTCTGACTCCTTGAAAGAGAATACCTCCATTTATACACGAAAATAGAATGAATAACCAATAATAAATAAACTGATATGGAATTGAAGAATTTTTGGAAAGGAACTGCCTGCCTGATGATGGCGGCAGCATTGGGACTGAGTAACGCTGCCTGCAGCGACGACGACAACACGGGCGATCCGGGAGAACTGACTGGCCAGGAACAAGCCTTGCAGCTGGTAGCCAAGGACTACATTGAGAAGACGGTAGTGCCGACGTATCGTGGCATGGCCGATGCTACGATGGAACTGTATGAAAAATGCCTGGCACTGCGCAATGCCGGTGCAGGCAATCTGACCAGAGCCATGGTGCAGGAAGCCTGTGACTCGTGGGAGAAAGCACGCCGCTACTGGGAGTTGAGCGAGGCATGGCTTTATGGGCCTGCTGCCGACTACAACATCGACCCGCATATTGATACCTGGCCATTGGACCGTACCGCCATGGAGAACATGCTGAGCAACGAGCAGCAGATGGCAAACATGGACGAGGACGGTGTGTTTATCTCGACGCTGGGTGAGAGTCTGCTGGGATTTCATGCCGTGGAATACATGCTGTACGGGGTAGGTACCGACGGTATCGGTACGGGAGAACCGCGTGACGTGAGCCTGTATACCAAACAGGAACTGATTTATCTGACTGCCGTGGCTGCCGACCTGCGCAACCAGTGCATCCGTCTGGAAGTATCGTGGGCCGACGGAGTGGCCGACATTGATCAGGAGAAGCGCGACCTGCTGGCCGAACTCGAACTGGAGCCTACCCGTAAGTACGGATATGAGATGATCAACTCGGGACAGCTGGGATCGACGTGGGTGAGCTATGCCAACGCCATTCAGGAACTGCTGGTGGGAGCACAGGACATTGCCGACGAAGTGGGTGGCCTGAAGATAGGCAATCCGACCGGACACGGCGAGGAGGATGATCCCGACTACATAGAATCGCCTTACAGCCTGAATTCGATTGAAGACTTTACCGACAACATCAAGAGCATACAGAATGCGTACGAAGGTTATCAGATAGGCAAGAACGGAAATGTGACCGACGGTTACATTCAGCCGGTGGACCATTCGCTGAGCGCTTACGTAGCTACTATCAGTCCGGAGGCTGATACCCGCCTGAAGAACGCCATCCAGGCTGCCATCGATGCCATCGGAAAGATGCAGGAACCTTTTGCCAAGACGGCACGCGACCCGCAGTACGATGCCATTAACCAGGCCGCCATTGCTGCCTGCAACGAGGTGTCGGACGCATTGAGCGCGGTGATGAACGCAGTGGCACAGAATTGAGCAGGCAGGAGAATCGTAACAATGGAGTTAAATGTCAATATCTGAGGAAAAAATGAAATGTAACTATTTTTACCTGATGGCTGCGCTGGGCTTGTGCCTGACCGCCTGCCAGGACGACGGACCGGCTGTCCCGTCAACGGACGGAGGAGCCACGGAACTGCCCGAATGGTATTATACAGGGGGAGAACTGGGAACTTCGTTCCTGCAGACCACAACAGCATTTGAGCAGCCTACGGCTGTTGTGGAAGAAAACTTCTTTGAGGAATTCAAACGGGGAGAACAGCTGTTTGAAAAGTCGTTCAACTCGAATAACGAAGGGGTGCGTCACGGGTTGGGGCCGCTCTATATCCGTACTTCCTGCATGCACTGCCATCCCGGTTACGGTCATGGCAAGAGTCAGAACAACGGTACGTTCAACACCAGCGAGATAGGAAACGGCTATCTGCTTGTTGTCTACAATCCGGCGACCAATGCCTATGTGCCCTGGCTGGCCGGTATGCCGCAGACGAAGGCAGTAGCTCCCTTCAAGGCACCGGTTGACGAGTCGCAGATCCGCATCACGTGGCACGAGTATACCGATGCTTTCGGTAATCAGTTTCCCGACGGGGAGACTTACCGTTTACGTTATCCGGAAGTGACGATTCCGAAAAGTGCGATCTATGTGGCCAACCGGGGATATGACGTGGGTGAGTACGAAGTGCGTCTGGAATCGACCATCGGTATATACGGAACCGGTCTGCTGGATGCCATCAGCGATGCTGACCTGAAAGCCGAGTATGCCAGGCAAGAACAGGACGGCTTTCTGCCCAACGGTCTGAACCCGAACATTTTTGCCAACGGTGAGTGGACGGGACAGTATGCCAACACGGCTCAGGGAGGTGACGGTACGAAGTATCCTTACCGCTATACGTATGCCTTGAGTCGCGGGCCCCTGCAGGATGCTGCCGGAGCCAATGCCTTCTGGAACATTACGAACGTGACCCGCAGTGACCGGCGTTTCCATTATCTGGATGCGGCAGGTACGTATGCTACGTATGCTTCGCAGGATCCGGACATTCAGGCCGGATTTCCGGCATACATTACCAAGGTATCTACTGCCGAGGAGCATCCCGAATGGTTTACGGACAACGTAGCCGATAACATCTATAATTATCTGACATCGAAGAACCTGCCAGTAGAAATCAGCGATCAGGACTACATCGACCTGATGGTGTGGCACCGTGGTCTGGCCGTGCCTGCCGCACGCAATGTAGACGACGAAGCTGTGGTACGTGGCAAGGAACTCTTTTCGGAAATAGGCTGTGCCTACTGTCACAAGCCCAGCTGGACGACAGGCGAGGACGAGATACGCGACCCGGCACGTTTCTTTACGGGCGAACGGGCCAACCTGTTGCCACGCTATCCCAATCAGAAGATATGGCCTTATACGGACATGGTACAACACAAGCTGCACATGGTGAACGACATCCGTACGGGATGGTGCCGTACTACACCGTTGTGGGGACGTGGCCTGCACCAGCGTTGCACCGGTGCCGAGTATGCCGACCGCCTGCACGACTGCCGGGCACGTACGACGCTGGAGGCCATCATGTGGCACGGTACGAGCGAGCAGAGTGATGCCTACTATAGCGTAAAGAAATTCCGCGAGCTCTCGAAGGAGGATCGCGACGCGATCGTGAAGTTCATTGACTCCATCTGACGGGTTCTCTTTCTTTTTAGTTATGGCAAAGAAACATTTACGAAATCTTTCTTTCGGTCTGCTGGGGATGTTGCTGGTGGTGCTGATGGCAGCCACGTGTGTGGAGAAAGTGTGGGACACTGGTTGGGTGGTCCGGTATGTATACGGAGCCTCGTGGTTTGCTGTCTGTTGGGCCGTGACGGCTGTCGCAGCCATCCTTTATCTGATAGGTCGCCGGGTGCAGAAGCACCGGGCGACTTTTTGTCTGCACCTGTCGTTTGCGGTGATTCTGCTGGGAGCATTGGTTACCCATGTGTGGGGTGTGCAAGGCAGGGTACATTTGCGGAAGGGTGGAACGGAAAGTTCTTTTCTCGCTTCGGACGGCCGGGTGGTACCCTTGCCTTTTGCACTGGTGCTGGATGACTTCCGGGTGGAGTATTATCCGGGTACATCGGCACCGAGCGACTTTGTAAGCCGTTTTGCACTGGTGGCGAACGGGGAGCGGCAGGAGGCAGTGGTGAGCATGAACCGTATTTTCCGTTACGGGCCTTACCGGTTCTACCAGTCGGCTTACGATGCCGACGGGCAGGGCGCTACGCTGTCGGTGGCATGCGATCCGTGGGGTATCGGCATCACGTATGCGGGCTACCTCGCTCTGCTGTTTTCGGGGCTGATGTTCTTCTTCAGTCCGCACAGTACGTTCAGGCAGCTGCTTCGCAGTGCTCGGGGAATGCGGGGAGTAGGGCTGGCGGCGGTACTGTTGCTGTCGGTTCCGTCCGTTCGGGCACAGGAGGGACTGCCACGGGTACTGCCTCGGGAGACAGCGGCTGCTATGGGCGAAATGTACGTGTACTATCGTGACCGCATCTGCCCTTTGCAGACGCTGGCCAGGGACTTTACGGTGAAGCTGTATGGCAAGCCGGAATACAAGGGACTTTCGGCCGAGCAGGTGCTGACTGGCTGGTTCTTCTACTACGACGACTGGAAGACGGAGCCGTGCATCCGTGTGAAGAGCCGGGAAGTGCGCCGTTTGCTGGGAATTGACGGAAGCTATGCCAGCCTGCAAGACTTTGTGGGGCCGGAAGGCTATAAGCTCGACGCCGACCGGCTAGCCGGAGCTGCGGTGAAAGACACGCATGGCGCAGGTGAGGCAAACGAAAAGTTCAGTCTGGTGAGTGCGGCAGCTGCCGGAAGTCTGTGGAAACTGTTTCCGTATCGGGTTATTAGTGACACACAGCATGGTGGTCGCTACCGGTTGGAGTGGTTGTCGCTGGCTGACCGTCTGCCGAAGGACCTGTCGTATGAGAAAGGAGCCTTTGTGCGGGGAGTGATGAACTACGTGGCCGAGCAGGTGGCACGGAAAGACTATGCCGAAGTGGAGCGGCTGGTGGAGAAGATACGCACCTATCAGCGGCGTGAGGCAGCCGGAATGTTGCCTTCGGACCTGCGCTTTCGTGCCGAACGGCTCTACAACCGGCTGAACAACAGTCTGCCTCTGGCAGTGACGTTGGTGCTGTTGGGACTGGGAACGTTTGTTTACTATGTGCGTTGCCTGATACGTTGCAGACAGGCAGGAAAGAGCGTTGGCCGCGGACTGACAGGAGTGATAGGAGCCGTTGTATTGTGGCTGCTGGGACTGATGGTGCTGCGCGGAGTGGTGAGCGGGCATCTGCCGATGTCGAACGGGCACGAGACGATGCATCTGCTGGCTGTATGTGCAGCGGTACTGACACTGTGCTTTCGGAGACGTTTTCCGCTGGCTTTGCCTTTCGGTTTTCTGGTGTGCGGGCTGGCGCTGATGGTGTCGATGCTGGGCGAGCGCAATCCACAGATCACTCCGCTGATGCCGGTACTTGCTTCGCCGTTGCTCAGTATTCATGTGGCGGTCATCATGATAGCCTATGCGTTGCTGGCTTTTGTGATGCTGAACGGTGTGGCAGCCCTTTTGCTGGGGGCGATGCGGAAAGATTGCGGAGACGAAATGAAACAGTTGCAGACGGTGAGCCGCCTGATGCTCTATCCGGCAGTGTTCCTGCTGGCGGCAGGTATCTTTGTGGGAGCGGTGTGGGCCAATGTGTCGTGGGGACGTTACTGGGGATGGGATCCCAAGGAAGTGTGGGCACTGGTGACGATGCTGGTCTATGCCCTGGCTTTACATCCGGCTTCGTTGCCCTGGTTCCGTCGTCCGGTGTTCTTCCATGCGTTTTGTGTGGCAGCTTTCCTATGTGTGCTGGTCACGTATTTCGGAGTCAATTTCCTGTTGGGAGGAATGCACAGTTATGCCTGAAAGAAGAATATCCAAGCTTTATTACTTATATTTGATGAAAGGGAGACGGCATTATACCTAATTCATGCGATTGCACCATCTGTGCCGATGCGCTATCTTTGCAGTATCAGATTTGAATGAATTAGTTAGTCATAATTACGTAACCACTTTTATGAAGATAAAAGGAT
>CABROZ010000086.1 GCA_902472795.1 uncultured Bacteroides sp.
AGTTTTTAATTAATAATTAGTTTTATTTCTTTAATTTTGCGGGGCAAAGGAATGAATATTTATCGTTTCTAACAAATATTTGGCGAACAAAATGCAGATTTTTGCACAATTTTCACGGTTTTGTGCACAGATTGAGAAAAATATGGGGAAAAACATCGCAATTTTTGCATCCGGCAATGGTACGAATGCCGAGAATATTATCCGCTATTTCCAAGGTAGCGAAGAGGTGAGAGTGAAGCTGGTGCTGACGAACCGCCGGCAGGCTTTTGTGTTGGAACGTGCGCGCAAATTAGACGTTCCGTGTGCTTATTTCGGCAAGGAGGACTGGGCGGACGGCGAGCCGGTGCTTGCGCTGCTTCGCGAGCAGGGCATCGACTTTGTGGTGCTGGCAGGTTTCCTGGCGCGCGTCCCCGATTGTCTGCTTCGGGCCTATCCCAATAAGATTGTCAACATACACCCTTCGCTGCTGCCCAAGTTCGGGGGCAAAGGTATGTACGGCGACCGCGTACACGAGGCTGTGGTGGCTGCCGGCGAGACGGAGAGTGGAATCACTATACATTATATTAACGAGCACTACGACGAGGGCGAAGTCATTGCCCAGTACCGTTGCGCAGTGTTGCCCGACGATACGGCCGCGGACGTGGCGACCAAGGTACATGCGCTGGAGTACGAGTACTATCCACAGGTGATCGGTCGTGAGGTGATGCGCTGAGCCGTCTGGCGGGTGTTTCCTTTGGTTTCCACTTGCGGGAACTGCCGTTCCCACAAGTGGGGAACATGGTTCCCGCAAGTGGTTACGGTGGTTACCACAGGTGGAAACGGTGCGGATAGCCTGCCGCCGGAATCAGAACAGCTGATACTGCTGTGGCGTGACGAGGGTGAAGGCCCGCCGTTCGCGGCGTAGCGGATAGTCGCCTCGCAGCTGTTCGAACAGTTCGGGGTGTTGGCGCAGTGCGTCGCAGTCGCGTCGAGGGTCGTACATCTGCAGGGCGGCTTCGGTCAGGCTGCTGGCAGTGATGACGGGTGTGGCGGGCTGTGGCGGCTCGATAGCGTACTGAGCTGTCAGGTGGAAGAAGCGGCAAAGGGCGTCGAGCGACATGCGGGTGGCGTTGGCCTTTCCGTCGGCCGAGTAGCCGGCGATGTGGGGCGTACCGATGAACACTTTGCCGAGCAGCTCCAGATTGATGTCGGGTTCGTTTTCCCACACGTCGATGACGGCATCGGCTATTTGTCTGCTGTCGAGGGCACGAAGCAGGGCTCCGGTTTCGATTACTTCTCCGCGCGATGTATTGATGATGACCGGTCTGCGTTGCAGCGAGCCGAAGAAGGCGGCGTCGGCCAGGTGCAGGGTTTTGTATTTTCCTTCTTTATATAGGGGCACGTGAAAGCTGATGACGTCGCACTCGGCTGCCAGTTGTGCCAGCGATGCGAATCCATCGTGTCCTTCGCGTTCTTCGCGCGGCAGGTCGTTGAGCAGCACTTTCATACCCAGTCTTTTCCCTACTTCTGCCACTTTGCTGCCTACGTTGCCCGCGCCGACAATGCCGAGCGTCAGTCCGGCCAGCGGGCGGTCGGGTCTGTGCTGTTGTAGCAGCAGGAGGGTGGATTGCAGATACTGGGCTACGGAGGCCGAGTTGCATCCCGGAGCGTTGGTCCATCCGATGCCCGCCTGGCGGCAGTATTCGGTGTCAATGTGGTCGAATCCGATGGTGGCTGTGGCGATGAAACGCACATGGCTGCCTTCGAGCAGCTGGCGGTTGCACAGGGTTCGGGTGCGTATGATCAGTGCGTCGGCGTCGCGGACGGCTTCCGGCGTGAATGCTTTTCCCGGCAGGTAGACTACTTCGTCGGCTATCTGCCCGATGGCTTCCCTGATGAAGGGAATCTTGTTGTCGACAATTACTTTCATTTCCTTTTCTGTTTTTTTGTGCATGTATCGGACGGTTTCCACCGTTCGGGCCGTTGTGTAGCGGGGCCGTAGGCCGTGGCTGCACCGGATGTATAACACATTCAGGGCCTGTTTTGTTTATTCCCGTCTGTGCCGGACTTCTCTTTCAGGTAGTCGAAGCGCAGCATCAGGTCGGCTATGTCGTGAGCCTGTTGCAGGTGGTGCAGGGTCAGGCTGTCGGAGGCATCGCCTTCGACGTTCATGTGCGAGCCTACGGCAAGTCCCCGCTTCGTTGGCGACAGGATGCTCTGCCCCATGCCTTTCCACGGATAGCGTTCGAGTCCCAGCAGCTGGAGCAGGGTGGGGTAGATGTCTATCTGTCCCATCACGTCCTCGTAGCGCATGCCTACGGGCGAGTTGAGGATGATGAGGGGCGTATAGGGCTTGTCGGAAACAATGCCCCGCGTAGCAGGCGCCTGGCACAGCTCGTTGCGGTAGAAAGCGAGTCCCTCGTGGTCGCCGGTGATGACGATAAGCGTTTCCTTATACTCAGGGCGCGACTTCAGGAAGTCGATGAACTGCCCGAGGGCCTTGTCCGTATAGCGGGCCGTCTTCATGTAGTCGGCCGCTTTCTCGGGGATGGAGTCGGAGAAACTGATTTCCTGCAAGTGACGGGGCAGCACGAACGGTGCGTGCCCGGAGTAGGTGACGAGCTGCATGAAGACCGTTTCGCCCTGCTTCCATATTTCGCCATCGCTGATTTTCTCGCTGCACTGCTCGAAGAAAGGCACGTCGCCGATGCGCTTGTGTGTGCCGAAGGCTTCGGCTTTGCGGAAGTCGTGATAGGCGATGATGGTGTCCAGTCCGAAGCTGTAGGCAATGGCTCCCTGATTCCAGGTCGATACCTTGTCGATGGTCAGCAGATAGTTGCGCGAGTGTTTTAGCTCGTGCATGGCTTTGGGCAGGGTGGCGTAGTGGTTGTCGGGGAACAGGCTGCTGTATGCACCCGAGTTGAGGGGCAGCATGCCGGCGTTGATCATCAGTTGGGCGTCGATAGAGCGTCCGCCTTTCACCTGGGTGAGCACGTGGGGAGCGTAGAGGGTGGTCGGTTCCTTCAGCAGGCGGTTGAGGCAGGGCGTGATTTCCTGTCCTTCCACTTCTTGCTCCAGCACCCAGCTTTCGAACGATTCGGCCAGAATCAGGATGCAGTTGCGGCGCGTCTCTATCGAGTCGGGCAGGGGTGTCCATGCGGGCTGTGCGGCAAGCCAGCTCCCGATGCGTTGGTCTATTTCGGGGGTGATTTCCTGTTGCTGTTCCGTCAGGTCGTAGTATACGCAGCCGAATACGGTGAACATCGGTGCACAGCTTGAACACAGGTAAGGCGATTGCCGGATGGCATTGAATGACTGATGGAATCCGCCGTAGAAGCTTAGGCAAGCCATGTTCAGCAATGCTGTTCCAACCAATACGGCAAAGTATCCGGGAAGTCTTCGGATGAGGCTGCTTCCTTTTCGGTCTGGCTTGCGGAACGCCATAAAGATGGTGACGACGGATGACAGGGGCAACAGAATGTCTATCATTCTGAACGAATCTTTGACGCTTGCGGTAAAGTCGGCCAGGTTGCCGGCCAGTCCGTAGCTGCTCAGCGGGATGTGTGTGTAGTACGTTCGGAAATAGAGCAGGTTGCAGATAAGCAGGCTGTCGAGGCAGAACAGGATGACACTTTCTATCCCTTTCCTCCTGAACAGAATGTAGGGGAGCAGCAGCAACGTAGCGATGAACAACTTGGAAAGATAGGTTTCCAAGTACGAAAACGATGCGAACGTGGTATCTATGCACCAGATGGCATCGAAAAGGGTGAGTTTCAGGAACAGTCCAGCTGCAAAAACGATAGCTGTACGGTTCCACGCGCTTTTCCAGTCGGGCATTTTTGCGAAGCGCGGTTTTAAGCTTTTTTCATTCATTGACTTCTCTATGCTAGGCCGTTCTATTCCAGACCTTTTTTCTCTCTCTTTATGGGGCGGCAAAGGTACGGCTATATTTGTGAATATCCATGATTTGGCGATACTATTATTTTATAAATGTGAATTTGATATGAATTTACTGTGAATTTCATATGAAAATACGGTAAATAAGTTGTAAGTAACTCTTTTTCACAAATCACAAAATACAGACGGGGTTTGGACATTTGCAAAATATTACATAGTTTTGTCTGCCCTATGGCATCGACGGACAAATAGACGATAAAAATAGAACGTATGAAATGCATTCATGTGATTACTCCGGTAAAGGACTCCATTGACCTGACCTTGCAGACGGCCGAAGCCATCATGGCATCGGACATCAAGGTTCCTTACACATATACCATCTACAACGATTTCAGTACGGCCGAAAATACTGCCCGGCTGCAGGAGGCCTCGAAGAAGATGGGGTTCAATTTAGTGAACCTCTCGGATCTGACCGATCATCCTTCGCCCAACTATCTGCTGGTGCTGCAGATGGCGCAGGAGCGCGCCATTGCCGAAGATGCCGCGCTGATTATCGTAGAGTCGGACGTGGTGGTGAAGAAGAACACCCTTCAGGCTCTGTTCGATGGCGCGCAGGAGCGTACGGACTGCGGCATTGCAGCCGCCGTCACCGTTGATGAGAAAGGTGAGATAAACTATCCTTACCTGTTTGCCAAAGGAAACGAAAACAGGGTTTACCCCGAAAAGAAGCATTGCAGCTTCTGCTGCTCGCTGCTGACAGTCAACTTTCTGCGGACTTTCGACTTCCACCGGCTCGATCCGGAGAAGAACTGGCACGATGTCACCATCTCGCACCAGTCGCAGAAGGAAGGTTTCCGCAACTATCTGTTCACTACGCTTCCCGTGTGGCACCGTCCTCACAGCAGCCGTCCCTGGAAACAACTGAAATACAAGAATCCCCTGAAATATTACTGGCTGAAATATACCAAAGGATTGGATAAGATTTGAGGCTGACATACAGAACGTTTTTTGGAAGTTTGTCAAATAATAACTATATTTGCCGCGAATTCCGTTGTCTTGGATGCTGTGAGGCAACACTCTGTCTATAAGCTTAGGTACATTCATTATGGTAAAAGATAAAGGGAAGGTTTCCACCTTGTATCATTTTTTTCATCCGCGGGTATTGACCATTCATCCGGACTACAAGCGTCTGGAGCCGTTCATCTTGTCGCTGCCCATACGCTTTCGTCGGAACGAAGGCGTGGTGATACACCGGGGGCGGAACGAACTGCGCCGGATGGAATATGAAGGAGAAACGTACGTGGTGAAGTCCTTCCATCAGCCCAATTGGATCAACCGTGTGATTTACGGCGTGTTTCGCGCTTCCAAGGCCAAACGTTCTTTCCATTATGCCGATGCTTTCCTGAAGTTGGGCGTAGGCACTCCGCAACCCGTGGGAAGTATGGATCAACGATCGGGTTTGTTGTTCGATAAGAGTTACTACGTCAGCCGCCTGTCCGACTGTCCCTACGTGTATGCCGACCTTTTTACGCAGAAGTTCGAGTGCGAGGAGAAAGTGCTGCGCGAAATCGGACGGGTGACCGCCATTCTGCACGAAAACGGATATGCCCACAAAGACTATGGCCGCGGGAACATTCTGTTCCGCCCCATGCCCGACGGTTCGGCCAAGATAGAGATAGTTGACCTGAACCGCATGTACATCGGGCACATCGGCCTGCGGCGCGGATGCCGGAACTTCGAGCGCCTGCCCGCCACTCCGCAGATGCATCGCTACATGGCCGAAGAATACGCCAAAGTGCGGGGATTTGATGCCGAGAAGTGCTTTCAGCTGATGTCGTATTATCGGAGCAGACAGTCCGGTAAGATAGACAACCTTTACTAAACAAGAAATCGCTAAAACAAAAATCTGCTATGAACATTATCGCTGTGGTCGTGACGTACAACCGTCAGGAACTCCTGAAGAGAAACATTCACTGTTTGCGGCAGAACAAGCCGCTTACTTCTATCATAGTGGTAAACAACGGCAGCACCGACAGCACTGCTGCATGGCTCGACCGGCAGAGCGACCTGACCGTCATCCATCAGTCTAATGTAGGAGGTTCGGGCGGATTCTATACGGGCATGCAACACGCTTACCAGTTGGGAGCCGACTGGGTGTGGTGCATGGACGATGATGTATTTCCGCGAGCCGACTGTCTGGAACATCTCTTGGCCGAAGCCGGGCGGAAAGACGTAGGCATCCTGGCGCCCCGCCGCTTGATGGAGGGAAAGGTCTTCACCCACGATTTTCAGGAATACAACCTGACCAATCCTTTTTCTTCGATGTACGGCAAGAAGCTGTCGAAGCAGACCATAACCGCCCCTACCGAGGTGAAAGGCACCGCCTTCGAAGGTCCTTTTATCCGTCGGGAAGTAATCGGAAAAATCGGCTTGCCCAACAAGGAACTTTTCATCTTCTGCGACGATACCGACTATTGCCTGCGCACCGTGCTGGCAGGATTCAAGATACTCTACGTACCCTCAGCCCTGATGGACAAGGAAAAGTTCTTCTCGAACGACACGTGGAGCGAACGCAGCAAGAAAAAAAAATGGAAACGATACTACCAGGTGCGCAACTCCACGTACCTGAACCATCACTACGGACGCAACTGGGCCGTCAGGTATCTTCGTGGTTTCAACGGGGTGATAGGCTATATACTGGTGGCGTTCTTCACCTGCCCCTTCTCTGATGCCTGGCAGTGGGGCGACATTGCCCGCCTGTGGAAAGCCTATTGCGACGGGCTGCACGAACGTCTGGGGATTATGAACAAATAGGTTCGGTTATACATTTATATATAAGAATCAAAGTTGCCTGTTAAGGCGGCTGTAAGAATAAGTATCGGATCAGAATCCTTCGTTGATGGTCCGTGCGTTTTATTGGCGAACCGGAGGAACCGATGTGTCGAACATCTGCCCGGCAGACCGGATAGAAGTTACATTACATTAAAAACCTGAATGACTATGAGCATGTATTTTCTGAAAAAGTTGGGGTTGGCTCTTGCCGAGAGTTTCGGAGGTTTCCGTCTGACACCTTCGCCGCGGCTGGTGATGACGCTGTTAGTGAAGAACGAGGAAGACGTACTGGAGGACAATCTGCTGTTCCACAAAGCGATGGGGGTCGATTGCTTCATTATCACCGACAACAATTCTACCGACCGTACGCCGGACATCATCCGCAAGTATCAGGAGAAAGGCTGGGTAAAGGAAGTCATCTGGGAGAAGAGAACCAACTACAAGCAGAAAGTATGGGTGGACCGCATGATCTGGAAAGCAAAGACGGTGTACAAGGCCGACTGGGTGATCAATGCCGATGCCGACGAACTGTGGTACTCGCCTTCGGGCAACCTGAAGAATGATTTGTCGGCTACCCACAGCAATGTGCTGAAGTGCGAAGTGCTCAGTGTCTATCCGGAAGAGGACAAACCCTTCTGGCAGTGGAACAGGATGGTGAAGCCTGTTCCGCACCCCGAGCAGTACGACCTGTCGCTCTATTCGCTGTTCGACCACCAGAACAAGAAGGTGATTCACCGCACCAAGTGTTATCTGCAGATTTCGATGGGCAACCACAAGGTAACCATGTTTCCCCGCCGTTCCGAGTTGGGGAAAGTCCGGGTTTACCATTACAACATCCGTGGAAAGCGTCACTTCATGGAGAAGATGATCAACGGGGGCAAGCAGCTCGAACAGAACCCCAGCAAGCATGGCGGCTGCCATTGGCGCTATTTCTATCAGATGTACAAGGACGGCAAGTTAGAGGCTGAGTATGGCCGTGTCATCGGTACGCCGGTTTACGACCGCCTGTGTAAGGACGGTTTTGTTTATACAGACAATTCAATTCCCGCTTTTTTCCAAAAAATGAAGTTGGACCGCAAGGCGTAATCTCGGACTTACTGTTGGCTGCGCCACTGGCTTAGTGCCGCAGCGATCGTATCATCCATGTCGGCGTAAGTGTATTGAGCCAGTCGGCCGCCGAACAGCACGTCGGGCGTTTGCCGGGCCATGGCCTGATAGCGGGCAAAGATTTCGTTATTGGCCGAGGTATTGACGGGATAATAAGGTTCCTTGCCGGGCGCATAGCTGTCGGGGTATTCGTAGGTAATGACGGTGTCGGGCTGTTGGCCGAATTCGAAATGCTTGTGCTCGATGATGCGTGTGTAGGGTGTTTCGCGGTCGGTATAGTTGACCACGGCGTTGCCCTGGAAGTTGGCGACGCCTTCGAGCAGCTTGTGTTCGAAGCGCAGGCTGCGGTACTCCAGATGTCCGCAGGCATAGTCGAAGTAGGCATCAATACATCCGGTGTAGAGGGTGCGGTGAGCCAGTGCGGAAAGTTCGGCACGGTGCTCCAGATAGTCGATGCCTGTACGTACTTCGACGCCTTCGAGCAGTAACCCGATGAGGCGGTTGTAGCCTCCGTAAGGGATGCCCTGATAGGGATCGTTGAAGTAATTGTTGTCGAAAGTGAAGCGGAAAGGAAGCCGCTTGATGATGAAGGCCGGCAGTTCGGTAGCGGCACATCCCCATTGCTTTTCGGTATATCCTTTCACTAAATATTGGTAGATGTCGTTGCCACACAGTCTGAGGGCCTGCTCCTCCAGATTGCGGGGCTGGCTGATGTGGGCATAGGCGGCGCACTGTTCCTGCAGTTTGGCTTGTGCTTCGGCAGGTGTGCGTACTCCCCACAGCTGGTAGAAGGTGTTCATGTTGAAGGGAAGATTGTAGAGCTTCCCTTGATAGTTGGCTACGGGGGAGTTGGTGTATCGGTTGAACTCGACCAGGCGATTGACGTATTGCCACACTTCCTTGTTGTCGGTATGGAAGATGTGGGCGCCATACTTAGGCACGTTGATGCCTTCCACTTCCTCGCAATAGATGTTTCCACCCGTGTGTGGGCGTTTCTCTATCACTAGGCAGCGTTTTCCGGCTTTGTGGGCTTCGTGGGCAAAGACGGCTCCGAAGAGTCCGCTTCCTACAATCAGGTAATCGTATTGTTTCATTCTTCGGTCAGTTTTAGGCGGTTGTTTGTCGCGAAGGCCGGAAGGCCTTCACGGTGTTCAGCAGGCGAAGGTGGCTTCTAAGTGGTTCACTAACTCCATCTGGTCGGAACTGAACTTGCGGGCAAAAAGCTTGTCGGACTGTACCAGTTCGTCGTAGTCGCGCTTCTTCCACACGTAGGGTCCTCCGCGGTGCCAGTCGATGAGGCGCATGTTGCCGGCTGCTTCGTCCTCGGGCCGGTAGATGTTTTTCCGGAATGGGGAGTTCCACAGAACGGTCTGAATGAATATCTCGTCGGGGCACAGGGTATATTTGAAGCGTTTCAGTACGAAGGCTTTCTCCTTGAGCAGGTATTGGCAGAAGTCGTTGGTGATGCTGAACCACTGCGAGCCTTTCTGGAAGCCCACTTCGTGCTTGCGGCGGAAGTGGAGCAGCTTTTGCAGGATGAGTACAAAGTTGTAGAAAGGCATGGTGAAAGCGTGCCAGCGGTCGTTGGGGCGCAGACTCTTGGTGAAGAGGTAGTAGCGCGAGACTTTCCGTTCGAGGTCTTTCTGGTGTTCGGGGCTGTGCCAGTATTCCACAAATTCCTGTCCGGCGTGGCGGTCGAAGAAGTCGTGGATGTAGTTCTGGTTTTTCAGTGGCAGGTCCACTCCCGAAAGCAGGTGGTAATAGGCGTATTTACCGTTTGCGGAAGCTGTTTCCAGCAGGGTAAATTCGGCTTCGACCAAGCTGATGTCTCCCCAATACAGCTTGATGGGATTGGGGATGATGTAGAGCTTGGATTTGCTCAGTTCGTAGTGATGCATACTTTTCCGCAGGTTGCGCGAGCGTCGGTCGATGTAGAGGTAGATGTCGTTGCGCTCGTCGTCGAGCATCGACAGCAGGGTCCTCAGCACGGGGTACTCGTTGTGTGCGATGATTAAGTAAGCATGTTTGTTTTGAAGAGACATTAGGCGTTAATTTTTAGATGTTTAGGTTTAGGTTGCAAAGTTACATGTTTTTTTTGTTTACTGCTTAATATTTGCCAAAAAAAAGTTAATCCGGGCTTCCGGCCAGGTTTGGGTCCTGTTTTCCGGTGTTTTGAAGCGTCCGGGGAAGGCACTTGCATGGCTCGTGAGCAACACTT
>CABROZ010000087.1 GCA_902472795.1 uncultured Bacteroides sp.
GAATGCAAGTGTGGCTCGCGGGGGGTGCAGGTGGGGTAAAAAACGAGGAGGGTGTGTTTCCTGATATTTCTACACCCTCCTCTGTATGCTGTTATGTGCCGACTCCCATTATCCCAGCACCTTGTTGAACCGTTCCAGGAAGAGGTTGGCCTCGTCCATCGACAGGCACAGGGGCGGCAGCAGACGCAGGACGTTGGTGCCGCTGACGCCGGTGAATACGTGCTGTTCCTTCAGCAGACGCAGGCGCAGGTCCTTGATGGGAGCGTCGAACTCCAGACCGATCATCAGGCCACGGCCGCGCACTTCCTTGATTTGCGGCAGCTTCTTCAGTTCGTCCAGCAGATACGAGCCTACGCGGGCGGCGTTGTCGATGAGGTTCTCCTGCTCCATGACGTCGAGCACGGCCAGTGCGGCTGCACAAGCCAGGTGGTTGCCGCCGAAGGTAGTGCCCAGCTGTCCGTAAACAGGGGTGAACATGGGGCTGATGAGTACACCCGCCATGGGGAAACCGTTGCCGATGCCCTTGGCCACGGTGATGAGGTCGGGGCGGATGCCCTGATGCTGGTGGGCGAAGAACTTGCCGCTACGTCCGTAACCGCTCTGGATTTCGTCGAGGATGAGCACGGTGTTGTTGCGCGTGCAGGCCTCGCGTACGGCGTGCATAAACTCGTCGGTGGGCTGCTGGATGCCTCCCACGCCCTGAATGCCTTCGATGATGACGGCGCAGACATCGCCCTTGTCAATCTCGGCCACCATCGTGGCGGTATCATTCAGAGGCACGTAGGTGACGTGTCCGCAGTCGTTGATCGGAGCGATGATTTTCGGATTGTTCGTCACCTCCACGGCCAGCGATGTACGTCCGTGGAAAGCCTTGCAGCAGGAGATGACGCGCGTGCGTCCGTTGTAGAACGAGGCCAGCTTCAGGGCATTCTCGTTGGCCTCGGCGCCGCTGTTGATGAGGAACAGCGAGTAGTCGTCGTAGCCGCTGGCCTTGCCCAGTCGTTCGGCCACCTGCTGCTGCAGCTTGTTGATGACGGAGTTGGAGTAGAATCCCAGGGTAGCTACCTGGTGGCTGATCATCTCCACATAGTGCGGATGCGCATGCCCGATGGAGATGACGGCATGGCCGCCATACAGGTCGAGATACTCCGTACCGTTCTCGTCCCACACGTGGCAGCCTTTTCCTTTGACGATGTTGATGTCAAAGAGGGGATATACGTCGAAAAGTTTCATGTTTAAAATGAAGAATTAAGAATGAAGAATGAAGAATTTTCCCGGTGTGTTCCTGAGTTTATTCTTCATTCTTCTTCAGGTTATTTTTTACCGTTCGGATGGAGGAAACAAGCAGGGCGATGAGTTCGCCACAGTCGTTTTCCATGCTTTCGAACGAATAGTCGTTTATGTAATCTGAATCGTGAAGCAAGTTGAGCCAGTAATCGGTCTCATTTGCTTCTTTCAGCGCTACGCTCAGTTTATTAATGAAGTCGGCTTGGCTTTGGGCAAACTCTGATTCACGAATCAGTGCGCCGATGGCCGTACCCGAACGAAGAACTTGTTTGCTCAGCACGAACTCTTGTACCTCTTCTCTCAAGTACCTGTTCATGCCAATCACCCGCAATGCAAACGCATAACTCTTGGCATGTAGCAGCGAATCCTTCCTATTGCGTGAATTCTTCATTCTTCGTTCTTCATTCTTCATTAAAATGCACTCGGCTTCAGCCTCAGTCCCACCGTCTCTTCGAGGTTGAACATCAGGTTCATGTTGTGAACGGCCTGGCCGCTGGCACCCTTCAGCAGGTTGTCGATGCACGAGATGATGAGCAGTTTGTCGCCGTGCTTCTCCAAGTGGATGAGGCACTTGTTGGTGTTCACCACCTGCTTCAGGTCGATGTTCTTGTCCACGATGTGCGTGAAGGAGTCTTTGGCGTAGTATTCCTCGTACATGCGGCGGATTTCTTCCAAGGCAACCTTGGTTTTCACCACGCAGGTGGCGAAGATGCCGCGCGGGAAGTCGCCGCGGTAGGGGATGAAGTCGATTTCCGAGTCGAAGCTGTTCTGAAGCTGGCGCAGCGACTGCTTGATTTCGGGCACGTGCTGGTGTTCGAAAGCCTTATAGACGCTGATGTTGTTGTTCCGCCAGCTGAAGTGACTCGTGGCACCCGGCTTCACGCCCGCTCCGGTGCTGCCAGTGATGGCGTTCACCATGATGTCGTCGTTCAGCATCAGGTTCTTGGCCAGCGGCAGCAGAGCCAGCTGGATGCAGGTGGCAAAGCAGCCCGGATTGGCTACATGCTTGGCCGTGCACGTGGCGCGACGGTTCAGTTCGGGCAGACCGTAGATGAAGTCGTGGTCATCGCTCTTCAGACGGTAGTCCATCGAGAGGTCGATAATTTTCAAGTCCTCGGGGACGTTGTGGCTTTCCATGAACTTGCGTGTGTCGCCGTGGGCGGTGCAGAAGAAGAGCACGTCAATCTCGTCCAGCGGCAACTGGTCGGTAAAGGTCAGGTCGGTCTCGCCGTACAGACCTTCGTGTACGTCGGTTATTTTGTTTCCGGCGTTGCTCGCACTGTTGATGAAGACGATTTCCGCCTCCGGGTGGTTCAGCAGCAGACGGATCAGTTCGCCTGCCGTGTAGCCGGCCCCGCCGATAATTCCTACTTTAATCATAAATAATCTGTGTTTTTACTGTCTAAAATAACGGTTTTCCTCTTCGGGCACAATCAGTACCATCAGGAAATAAATGATGACGCCGGAAAAGGCGCTGAATATCGTAGCCAACGTATAGACGATGCGTACCAGTGAAACGTCAAGGCCGAAGAACTCGGCCAGACCGGCGCACACGCCTGCGATCATGCGGCCGTTGCGTGGGCGTCGTAGTTTTTTGTCCGTGCTCATACGCTTGTCAGATGTTGTTCAACTCGTCCTTGTGCGTAGCATAGTAAGCGCGCAGCGGAGTCGACGAAACCTTGATGAAGCCCTTGGCATCCTCGGCCGTCCATCCCTTCTGCATTTCGCCATATTCGCCGAACTTGTTCTTCACCAGGTCGTCCTTGCTCTCTACGCCTACAGTGTGGAAGCCCAGCGGACGGAGTTCGAGGATGGCGGTACCGTTCACGTTGCGTTGGCTTTCGGTCAGCATGGCTTCGATGTCGCGCATTACGGGTTCCAGATATTGGCTTTCGTGCAGGAACATGCCATACCAGTTGGCTACCTGGTCCTTCCAGTACTGTTGCCACTTGCTCAGGGTGTATTTCTCCAGGAAGCGGTGTGCGCCGATAATCAGCATGGGGGCAGCAGCTTCGAAACCTACACGGCCCTTGATGCCGATAATGGTGTCGCCCACGTGCATGTCGCGGCCGATGCCATAAGCAGCTCCGATTTCTTCTACTTTCTGAATAGCTTTGATGGGGTCGTCGAAGCGTTCGTCGTTCACGGCTTTCAGTTCGCCCTTCTCGAAGGTGAGGCGCAGTTGCTCGGTGCCCTCTTTGGTGCAGTGCTTCAGGTAAGCGCTCTCCGGCAATCCCTGAGCAGAGTCGAGTATTTCACCGCCGCAAATGCTGGTTCCCCAGATGCCGACGTTGTACGAGTATTTCAGTTTGGCAAAGTCGGCGGCAAAGCCATGCTTGTTCAGGTAGTCAATCTCTTCCTGGCGGCTCAGAGCCATGTCGCGGGTCAGGGTGATGATTTCCACACCCGGTGCCATGACAAGGAAAGTCATGTCGAAACGTACCTGGTCGTTGCCGGCTCCGGTCGAACCGTGGGCGATGGCATCAGCACCGATTTCGTTGGCATAGCGAGCAATGGCCAATGCCTGGAAGATACGCTCCGAGCTGACGGAGATGGGGTAGGTGCCGTTACGCAGCACGTTGCCGTAAACCATGTATTTCAGACTCTTTTCGTAGTATTCGCGGGTGACGTCCAGTGTCACGTATTTCACGGCGCCCAGTTTGTAGGCGTTCTCCTCGTTGGTTTTCAGCTGCTCGGCACTGAATCCGCCGGTGTTGGCGCAGGCAGCATATACTTCGTATCCTTTTTCCTTGGCCAGATACATCACGGTGAACGAAGTGTCCAGCCCGCCGCTGAATGCGACAACTACTTTTTTCTTCTTTGCTTCCATAACTATTGTATTAAGAATGAAGAATTAAGAATGAAGAATGGCTTTGTCGCTCTTCTTTCCCTTTTCTTCATCGCTGTTTTTGCTTTATTTGTTGTTTCTTTGTCGAATGAATCCTGCGTCCTGAATCTGAAAATGCTTCATTCTTCATTTTTCATTCTTTATTTATGTCAGATTCTGTCTTCTTCGTGCAGCGCGGGGTCGTAGAGCATGGCGGTGCAGATGCAGAACTTGCGGTTCTTAGCCACCAGTATGTCGTGATTGATACATCCCTCGCAACCTTTCCAGAAGGCTTCATCGTCGGTCAGTTCGTTGAAGGTGACGGGCACGTAACCCAGCTCGGTGTTCATCTTCATAACGGCGGCGCCGCTGGTCAGACTGAATATCTTGGCCCAGGGCCATCGGAGGCGTGCCAGCTGGAAGGAGGCCTGCTTGATGCGTTTGGCCAGTCCCAGTCCGCGGTACTTGGGGTGTACAATCAGACCGGAGGTAGCTACATACTGCTTGTTTCCCCAACTTTCGATGTAGGTGAAGCCGGCAAAGTCGTCGCCACACAGGGCAATGATGGCTTTTCCTTCCTTCATCTTGGTTGCTACATATTCGTGTGTGCGTTCGGCGATGCCGGTGCCGCGTACTTTAGCTGCTTCGCGTATGGTATCCAAAATCTTGTCGACGTAGACTTCGTGTGAAGCGTCGGCCACCATGACTTCAATTTGTTTCGAATCCATTTCTCTCTTGATCAGTTTATTTCTTTTGTTCTTTTATATCGTTTACTTCTGTGTGTGTCGGCATCGGCCCTTGGCGTTTTTCGTTGGCGGGTGTGGCCCGTTGGGGACGCTCGTTGACGAATGCTTCTTTTCGGGGGTGCTTGCCGGCGTTCTTTTATTGGATGTTCGGTATGATGCTGGACAGGAACTGGCGTACTTCCTCGTGCGAGGTGTGTTCGTGCAGCACAAGCATGATGGTGTCGTCGCCTGCTATGGTGCCCAGTATGCCTTCGTACTCGCGGTTGTCAATGTCGTAAGCCATGCTGCTGGCATAGCCCGGGCGGGTGCGGATGACGGCAATGTTGGCCGAGAACTGAAGCGATACGAATCCGCTGTACATCAGCATTTCGCTGGGACTCTGATCGTTGTTGCGCTTGTACATGATGTCGTTGGGCAACACGTACACGTACCGTCCGTTGATGTTGGCAGCTTTGGCTACTTTCAGTTGCTTCAGGTCGCGCGAGAGGGTTGCCTGCGTCAGTTCGAATCCTTCTTCTCCCAAGGCTTGCAACAGCTCGTCCTGCGAACCGACTTCCTTGCTCGAAATAATCATCTTGATAGCATCTAACCGATTGGCTTTTTTCTTCATCTTTCTGTATAATTATTCTTTCAACGCTGCAAAAGTAGGGATTATTTTGGAAAGAATATGCAAAAACAATGATTTTTTATTCTGTTTTTGCCGAAAAGAGGATTATTTATGCAAAAACGATGCTTCTTTATTCATTTTCTCGAAGTAATGTGGAAGCAGCCTTGCTTCAGTTCGTATTTGACGTAGCACTCGCCATTTTGTTTCAGGTCTCTCAGCACTTCGGACAGTACAAGTTTCAGTGTGTCGGCGCTGACGTCCTGCAAGGGGCGGCCGTCTTCGTCTTCTACTTTTTCGAAACGTTTCCAACTGATGTCGAACGTAGTGCCGTAGGAGTGGGCGGAATTGCTCGAAGCGTTAGTGTTGCGGCGGCGCAGGCGCTTCACATCGTCCTGGGTGCGGAGTACGGAGGTGACGATGACTTTATTCGGATTCAGTCCTTTCGAGGTGAGCGAATCGAGGAAATTGCTTCCGATGCTGTCCAGCAGGTCGGCTGCGCCGGGTACGAGGTAGGGGATGGAGTGTGTGAGCGAGTCGACAGCGTAGAGGTCGTTGGTCTGTATGTGGCGAAGCTTCTCCTTCAGGGCTTCGGCTTTCTGACGCGAGCCCAGGGGAGCGATGCCGATGGCGCGGGCCACTTCGAGGTGCTTGGCGTTGAGGTCGCCGAAGGAACGCTTATAGCTGACGACGCCCTTGATGTTGCGCGGTTCGTTCAGTTTGAGGGACATGTCTTTCTTTTTGCAGCTACCGAGGGTGGACGTAGCTACGGTTGCCGCAAGCAGCAGGAAGGGGAGGTAGTGTGTAAATCTGTTCTTTTTCATTGCTTTGTTTTTGTGAATTTATATGCAAGTCTTTGCAAAAGTCACGGCAAAGATACTTTAATCCGCAGAAACTGCATTATCTTTGCACCCAAAATGCAGGGACAGGCTGACCGATGGCCGGATGCGGGACGAATGCTTGCGAGCGGCTGGCAGGTTACGGACAGATGTCCTTTTCTTTTGAATCCTCTAATATAAAAAGGAAGAACTGTGCAACGATATTTCATCTATTTGGCTTACGACGGAACGGCCTATCACGGCTGGCAGATACAGCCCAACGGGGCAAGTGTGCAGGAGTGTTTGATGAAGGCGCTCTCGACGTTGCTGCGCTGCGAGGTGGAGGTGACGGGAGCCGGGCGCACGGATGCCGGGGTGCACGCCTCGCTGATGGTGGCTCACTTCGACAGTGAGCAGCCCTTGGACACGGCCTTCATGACAGACAAGCTGAACCGTCTGCTGCCGCCTGACATTTCGGTCTACCGTCTGCGGGCGGTGAAGCCCGATGCGCATGCACGCTTCGATGCCACGGCACGCATGTACAAGTATTACGTCACGACGGCGAAGGTGCCGTTCGACCGGCAATACCGTTGCCGACTGTTCCAACGGCCCGACTTCGACCGGATGAACGAAGCGGCGCGCCGGCTGTTCGACTATACCGACTTTACCAGCTTCAGCAAGCTGCACACCGACGTAAAGACCAACAACTGTCGCATCATGCACGCCGAGTGGACACAGCTGGACGAGGTGACCTGGGTGTTTACCATCCGTGCCGACCGCTTCCTGCGCAACATGGTGCGGGCCATTGTGGGCACGCTGCTCGAAGTGGGCCGCGGCAAACTGTCGGTCGAGGGTTTCTGCCGGGTCATCGAGCAGAAGGACCGTTGCCGTGCAGGGACTTCCGTACCCGGCAACGCATTGTTCCTGGTCGATGTGGCCTATCCCGAGGAATTGTTCATGGAGGAAGAGGAGCGATGAGGCTCCTTTCCTTATTATATATGTAAGACTTACGTCCGTTAATTCGTTTTTTTTATTATGTGGTTATTGCTTGCTTTTCTTTCGGCTGCGCTGCTGGGCTTTTACGATGCCTTCAAGAAGCAGTCGTTGCGCGACAACGCCGTGTTGCCCGTCCTGTTTCTGAATACACTGTTTTCGAGCCTGATTTTCCTGCCTTTTATCGTGCTGTCGTTTGCGGCGCCCGAAGTGCTGCGAGGCACGATGTTCGAGATGCCCGTGGCAGGATGGGAAACGCATAAGTATATCGTTGTCAAATCGTTCATCGTCCTCTCGTCGTGGGTGTTCGGTTACTTCGGCATGAAGCACTTGCCGCTCACCATCGTGGGACCCATCAATGCCACGCGTCCGGTGATGGTGCTCGTAGGCGCCATGCTGTTCTTCGGCGAGCGGCTCAACCTGTATCAGTGGGCGGGCGTGCTGCTGGCCGTGGCTTCGTTTTTCATGCTGAGCCGTTCGGGCAAGAAAGAGGGCATCGACTTCAGTCACAACAAGTGGATTTTCTTCATCGTGCTGGCTGCGGTGACGGGAGCCATCAGCGGCCTGTACGACAAGTATCTGATGACCCGCCTCAATCCGATGCTGGTGCAGTCGTGGTACAATGTCTATCAGGTGTTCATCATGTGCCCCGTCATCCTGCTGCTGTGGTACCCCAAGCGTAAGTCGAGTACGCCGTTCCGCTGGAAGTGGACCATTGTCTTCATTTCGCTGTTCCTTTGTGCGGCCGACTTTGCCTACTTCTATGCCTTGAGTTACGAAGATTCGATGATATCCATCGTGTCGATGGTGCGCAGGGGCAGCGTGGTGGTGTCGTTCCTGTTCGGAGCCTTGTTCTTCCGTGAAAAGAATTTAAAAAGTAAGGCTGTCGACCTGATTTTGGTGCTGATAGGAATGTTCTTCTTATATTTGGGGAGCAAATAGGAGGGAAATGAAGAATGAAGAATGAAGAACTAAGAATGGAGAATGAAGAACTAAGAATGGAGAATGTCTTCCCTCATCAACTATGAATTATTAATTGTCAACTATTGATTAACCGTTATGAACCGACTGATATTATTCGCTATATGCTTGCTGGTGCTGCCCCTGTCGCTGCGTGCACAGCTGGCGAAAGACGTCTTCAAGGCTATGCCCGACTCGCTGAATCTGCTGCTGACGTCGGTGAACCGTGCCGACTTCATCGACTTTCTGGAAAGCAAAATGAAGGCCGAAGTGACCAACCGCTTCGACGGCAAGTCGGAGATGACCGCGCTGACGTCCGACTACATCCACATCCGCATGACGCCCCAAAGCACCTGGGAGATGAAACTGCTGCCGCTGACCGATAGTACCAAGGTGGTGTGCACCGTTTCTACCGTCTGTGCTCCGGCATGCGACAGCCACATCCGCTTCTATACCACCGACTGGAAAGAGCTGTCCGCTGCCGACTTCCTGCCTGCCCTGCCCGTGACGGACGACTTCATCGAAGCCGCCCCCGACTCGGCCGACATCTACGACTATCAGGATGCCCGCCGCCAGGCCGACATCCTCTTCCTGAAGGCTTCGCTTTCGCCCACCGATGCCGCGCTGACCTTCACCTTCTGTACCCCCGACTATATGGAAAAAGAAGCGGCGGACCGGTTGAAACCTTTTGTCCGCCGCCCTGTGGTTTATACCTGGAAAGAGGGGAAATTCGTCACTTTACCTTAATCTTGTCGAACCCTTCGCCGTAGACTCCGATGACGGCACTCTGCGATACGAATGCCTTGGGGTCGATGTCTTTGATCAGTCGGAAGATGATGGGCGACTCGCTTTTCTTGGCCAGTACGAACAGCATCTTCACTTCGTGACCCGTGTAGAAGCCCGAAGCGTGAATCACCGTCACGCCGCGGTGCGGATATTTATTGATGTGCTGTCCTATCTCCTCGTACTTGTCGCTGATGATGAAGAACTGTACCGACTGGCGGGCACTGTTGACCACCTGGTCGAGCACAAAGCTACAGATGTAAAGGGTGACGTATCCGTAGACAACCTTTTCCCAGTCCTGCAACGCGAAATAACTGGACGAAATGATGATGAGGTCGCAGATCAGCATGACGCGTCCCAGCGTGATGTCGCGATACTTGTTGATGATGGCGGCGATGATATCCGTTCCGCCCGTGCTGCCGTTCGCCGAAAAGGCGATGCCGATGCCGCCTCCGCAGAACGAGGCACCGATGACGCAGGCCATGAAGGGCTGGTCGTCGAGCAGCACCAGTCCCTCGGTCAGCTTCTGGATGACGGACAGGAAAAAAGTCAGAGTGAACACGGCAAAGATGGTCTTGATGCTGAACTTCCATCCCAGTATCCGTATGGCCAGCAGCAACAGCAGCACGTTGATGCCGAAGTAAGTGTACTGCACCGGAAAACCGGTAGCGAAATAGACGATGGACGCGATGCCCGGCACGCCTCCGGTGGTGATGTCGTTGGGCAGCAGGAATACGGTCCAGCCGATGCCGTACATGATCATGCCCAGTGCAATCATCACATAATCTTTCATTTCCCGCAGCATGTTCTGCCGGAGCGGGCTCGTTACAGTTTTTTTCATATTCATTTGTCAGATAGATATCAGAAGCATTTTACGGCAAAGATATGGTAAATTTCTTTCATCTGTTCGGATAAGGCATCTATTTATTTTTGCTGCCTTTGCGGGGGGATACTTGCCATTCATTTGTGGGACACTTGTACGGCTCGCGAGC
>CABROZ010000088.1 GCA_902472795.1 uncultured Bacteroides sp.
AGACTGGGGAAGGGAGGAGGAAAGAGGGGGAAAGAAGGACTCTTGGCAAACAAATGAAGACAACTTGACGGGGAAAAGAGGATTGGGAAGAGAGAAACTCTCCTCCAATCCTCAAAGACAAACCTTACTTGTACTTACAAAAGTAAAAATCAAGCCCCTTCTTTAGCCTCTTCCTGTGGAATGCGCACAGAAGTATAAAGCTCAAGAATAGCCGCGATAGTCATACACACAATCCATTCATTCCCGTGCGTGAAAAACATGAATGCTCCGGTCAGAACCAACAGTATTGCACCAAAGATCTGCTGACGGCGCAAGCGCTTGACATTAGGGCTTTTACTTTTGGACGGGGAATTGATTTGGGCAAGAGCTACCATCGCTGCTCCTATGGTATAGAGATAAGGAGCAAGTTCCCAACCGGTAATATATACGGCAGCACCCGTCAGAGCCATAACAGCTCCTACGACAAAAAGGGCAGGAATCAGTTGTTTCATTATTCTATATCTTCTTCGAAAACATAAATATCTTCATTCGGCTTCTTCATCAAATACTTCTCGCGAGCAATACGTTCGATAGCTCCCGAATCAACAGCCAGTTCATTAAGTCGTTTGGTATTCTCCTCGTATTCATTCCGATATTTTTCAATTTCATCACGCAACCGACTTTCCTCACGGGCATACCCCAAACGGCGCATCAGATTGTTCTCATCGAGAAACCCCAGCACTACAGCAAAGATAACCAACGTCACCAGATATTTGTTGAAAAATCTATTCTTACGGATATAAGCCCAAAGCGAAGCAAGTTTATCCATTTTATACTTAAGCATTAATAAAGATTACAACCGGCAGTTGCAGTTTCCCGCAACCAGTTTTTTCAGCTACAAAGATAAAAGTAATCAGCGAGAAACGACAGCAACCCGACAATAAAAAATTGCAAATTCCATAGCTACGCATAACAGCCATGCCCCACCGATACACAAAATTTGTCTGATAGAATACAGGGATTTTCAGTTTGGAAGTGTTATCTTTGCAAAGTATGACCAAATTAGCCAGGTTTCACATGCAGAAAATCCGGCTCGTGACAAGAAAATCCCAAATATGGAAAATTATATCGTATCGGCCCGTAAATACCGCCCATCAACTTTCGAATCGGTAGTAGGACAACGAGCTTTGACCACAACCCTAAAAAACGCCATTGCTACCGGCAAACTGGCACATGCCTACCTCTTCTGCGGACCACGAGGCGTAGGTAAAACAACTTGCGCCCGTATCTTTGCCAAGACCATCAACTGCATGCATCCCACCCCTGATGGCGAGGCTTGCAACGAGTGCGAATCGTGTACAGCCTTCAACGAACAACGTTCGTATAACATCCACGAACTGGATGCCGCCTCGAACAACTCCGTTGACGACATTCGACAACTGGTAGAGCAAGTGCGCATCCCGCCCCAGATAGGTAAATACAAAGTTTACATCATCGATGAGGTACATATGCTCTCGGCATCAGCCTTCAATGCGTTTCTGAAAACACTGGAAGAGCCGCCCCGCCATGCCATTTTCATTCTTGCCACGACCGAAAAGCATAAAATCCTGCCTACCATCCTTTCGCGCTGCCAGATATACGATTTTAACCGCATCAGTGTAGAAGATACTGTAGCCCACTTGGCATACGTAGCATCGAAAGAAGGAATCACCGCCGAACCCGAGGCCCTGAACGTAATCGCTCTGAAAGCCGACGGCGGCATGCGAGATGCCCTATCCATCTTCGACCAGGTAGTCAGCTTCACGGGAGGACACATCACTTACCAAAGTGCCATCGAGAATCTGAACGTACTGGATTATGAATACTACTTCAAGTTGACTGACCAACTTCTTGAAAACAGAATAAGCGACGCTTTGCTGTTGCTGAACGAAGTACTGAACAAGGGATTCGACGGCAGTCATTTTATCACCGGCCTGGCTTCTCACTTCAGAGACTTATTAGTGAGCAAAGATCCCGCTACTACCTCGCTGCTCGAAGTGGGTGCCAGCATCCGCGACCGCTATCAGGCCCAGGCACAGAAATGTCCCATCCCCTTTCTGTACAAAGCCATGAAACTCTGCAATGATTGCGACCTGAATTACCGGATGAGTAAAAACAAACGACTATTGGTTGAACTGACACTGATTCAAGTAGGACAACTTACCGCCGGGGAGGACGATGCCAGTGGTGGGCGTAGCCCTAAACAGACCATAAAACCCGTATTCAATCAGCCTGTCACTGCCCAGCAGCCACAGGCCGCACCTGCCATGCCCCAACAACAGCAGACTCCCCCCGCATCTCAACAAACGTCGGCTAAGCCAGCACCACAAGCGACGGCTAATCCCAATCGTACGCAATCGGAAGCAGCGGTACATGCCACTCCGACCGCCGTATTGCTTGCACAAGGCAAGGAAGAAAAAAAGATTCCGGTAGCACAAATGTCGAAATTAGGAATTTCGATCCGACATCCACGCCAGGAAGAAAAAAAAGATCCGACACCCACTGCCACTCCTCAAACGACTTCCACACCTGTAAGTCAGCCTGAGGAAGACTACATCTTCAACGAACGAGACATCAATTACTATTGGCAAGAATATGCCGGACGAATGCCCAAAGAACAGGTTGCCATCGCCAAACGGATGCAAAACATGCACCTTACCCTGCTAAACGATACGACCTTCGAAGTCGTTGTCGATAATGATATCGTTGCAAAAGAATTTACTGCCATGATTCCCGACATCCAGGAATATCTGCGCAACCGACTAAAGAACAAAAAGGTAACTATGACCGTACGTACCAGTGCTGCCACCGAGAAAGTACGTGCTTACGGACGCGTCGAGAGATTCCAGATGATGGCTCAGAAAAATCAGGCCCTGCTCCAACTGAAAGACGAGTTCGGCTTGGAATTATATTCATAAAAAGGACACCATTTTTCCCAACTGAGAAAAAATATTTTCCCAACTGGAGAAATACTTTCCCCTAACTAAGGAAAAGACGCGACTATTCCTCGAGAAATAATCAACTGATAATCAATATCGGTTTCTTATGTCATCACTTCTTGAATTCAGGGAAAGCTATTTAGACAGCATACAAATTATAGTTTTTTAAACGAGGTTGATAGCAAGTAATAAAGAAAACCATTATTTTTGTCGCCGTAATTAGTACTAATAATAATTTAAAATCTAACGAAAATGGCTTACGTAATTAGTGACGATTGTATTGCTTGCGGAACTTGCATCGACGAGTGTCCGGTAGGCGCTATCTCTGAAGGTGATAAGTATTCTATCGACCCTGAAGCTTGTACAGAATGTGGTACTTGCGCAGATGGTTGTCCTTCTGAAGCAATTCACCCGGGAGCATAATACAATCTAATTCAGAAAAAAATAAAGGGATATGCCATCATGGTATATCCCTTTTTTCATACCTGTTACGCCCTTGCATCTATCTTATTCAGCGCGTAGGTTGATGCATACCGGCCATAAGCAATCCATTCTGACGGGCATAATCCAAATAGTACTTACGGCTCTTGACAGCCTTTTCCGGATCCATATCATAAGAAGCACAGAAGTCCGGCCGTACCAGCTGAAGGGCTGCACCATGCATCAAGTCACCCACGACAAGAAAACCTCCTGCCTGATAAGCCGTATGCCCGGGTGTATGTCCTTCGGCATTCAGAGCCACAACCCCTGCAGGCAATGTGTCACCGTATTCGAATAAGTGCAACCGATCTTTATATGCCGTCATCGTGGCAACGACTTGCGCTTTCTGTTCGTCGGGCATCTGCATCCAGCCGTCGTACTCCTGGCGTGCGGCATATACCTCAGCCCGTGGGAATACTGCGCTATCACCCTTCATCATGCCTCCGATGTGGTCACCATGAAAATGAGTCAAATAAAGATAATCAATATCCGCCGGTGATACGCCAACAGCCTTCAGCCCATCAAGCAAACGACTGTCGGGAGCCCCCATACCGGTATCAAACAGAATACGTTTCCCATCAGCCTCGAGCAGGAAAGTACTGATCGATGAAGGTATTCCATCGGCTATCCCCAAACTGTCAATCAACTGCTGCGGAACATTGCCAAACAGACTCAAGGGCATCAGACGTTCTTTGGCGTTGTCGCGTATCCACGTCAGCTTCACTCCGCCTCGTTCCATTGTCGTACTGTCCGCACAAGCAAACAACGCCTGTTCTTCACTCTCTGCAGAAGCCTTCTTCTGCGCATTGCTGCAACTGCTTCCTATCAAGGAAACCGCCAGCACACCAGCCAATAAAAACATGTTCTTTTTCATACTCTCTATTATTTTAGTCAATCCATTGTACTTTCCCATTCAAGCTCTGACAGCAATGCTATCGAAATCAAAAGAAAGAATTCGATTCGATTCCATCAGATAGAATCATCCTTGGGAACAAAGATAAAAGAAAATCTTCGAAATATTGTCCTTACAACCTGTAAAGAAGCCTTTTAAATAAGCCTGATACCGACTGTTCCGACATGTCTGCCGTACTTCAACAACCTGTTGCAGCTGTACAAAGACCACAGCAACAGGAAAGAAAAATCCTCCTGCCGTCCCCTGAGAAAGGAATCCGACAAGAGGATTTATATCATAAAAATGTATATGACTACACTGATTACTTCAGTGCTGACAGTGCCTCCTTGATACGGCGAATAGCCTCAACAATGTTCTCGTCGCTGGTGGCATAGCTCATGCGGATGCAATCGGGCGCACCGAAGGAAGTTCCGCCTACGCAAGCCACGTGACCTACTTCGAGCAGATACATAGCCAGATCGTCGGAAGTATTGATCTTGCGGTCACCGGCCGACTTGCCGAAGTATGAGCTGCACTTGGGGAAGAGGTAGAAAGCGCCTTCAGGCACATTGACCTCGAAGCCAGGCACTTCCTTTGCCAGCTTCACGATGAGGTCGCGACGACGCTGGAAAGCCTGACGCATTTCCTCAACAGGAACCTGCGTACCTGTATAAGCGGCTTCGGCTGCTTTTTGCGATACGGAGCAAGGACCAGACGTATATTGTCCCTGCAACTTGTTCACACCTTTCACAATCCATTCGGGACCGGCAATGAAACCAATGCGCCAGCCAGTCATGGCGTATGCTTTCGACACACCATTGACGATGACCGTGCGGTCTTTCATCGACGGAATCTGGGCAATGCTGTGGTGACGACCGATGTAATTGATATGCTCATAAATTTCATCGGCAATGACATATACCTGCGGATGCTTTTCGAGCACGACAGCCAGTCCGGCCAATTCTTCAGCACTGTAAACAGAACCCGTCGGATTGGACGGAGAGCAAAGTATCAGTGCCTTGGTCTTCGGCGTAATGGCAGCCTCCAACTGGGCAGGTGTCATCTTGAAGTCCTGTTCGATGCCAGCCAGCACTGTTACGGGCTTTCCTTCGGCCAGTTTCACCATCTCCGGATAGCTGACCCAGTAAGGAGCAGGCACGATGACTTCATCGCCCGGATTGACAAGTGTCAGGATGGTGTTGCAAACCGACTGCTTGGCACCATTGGCACACGAAATCTGGGCAGCTGTATAGTCCAGACCGTTTTCGTTTTTCAGTTTGGCCACGATGGCATTGCGCAAGGCCGGGTAACCAGCTACGGGAGAATAACGGGAGTAATTCTCGTCGATAGCCTTTTTAGCAGCCTCTTTAATGTGGTCGGGAGTATTGAAGTCAGGTTCACCGACACTCAGGTTAATCACATCCACGCCTTGCGCCTTCAGCTCGGCACTCTTCTGAGACATGGCCAATGTCGCCGACGGCGACAGACTGTTCAAACGGTCAGATAATTGATTCATCTTATTTCTATATTTAGAAGGTTGTTATATTCCGGTTGCAAAATAACAGATTTTTCCCGACACGGGAAAACAAAAGGTCAAATTACTTATTGAAATGCAACGTATGCCCCATGCGCTCCTTCTTCGTACGCAGGTAACGTTCGTTGTAAGGATTGGGAGTTGTTTCGATGGGAACATTTTCGGTAATTTCCAACCCGTAAGCTTCAAGACCGACACGCTTTACGGGATTGTTGGTCATCAGGCGCATCTTATGTACACCCAGTTCACGGAGAATCTGGGCACCTACACCGTAGTCGCGTTCATCGGCCAAATGTCCCAGACAGATGTTAGCATCTACCGTGTCCATACCGTCTTCCTGCAGTTTATAAGCTTTCATTTTCTCCATCAGTCCGATGCCGCGGCCTTCCTGATTGAGATAAACCACGACTCCCTTTCCGGCCTTTTCTATCATTTCCATAGCCTTGTGAAGCTGTTCGCCACAGTCGCAACGCTTAGAAGCGAAAATGTCGCCTGTAGCACACGAAGAGTGTACACGTACCAATATCGGTTCGTTGGGCTCCCACTCTCCCTTGAACAGTGCCACGTGTTCCAAACCGTTGGACTTCTGCCGGAAAGCGATCAGGCGAAAATCGCCATAGGCGGTAGGCATGTGCACTTCGACTCCTTTTTCCACAATAGACTCCTGCTTCAGACGGTAGGCAATCATGTCGCGAATGGAAATAAGCTTCAAGCCGTATTCATCGGCCATCTTACGCAACTCGGGCAAACGGGCCATGGTACCGTCTTCGTTCATGATTTCCATCAGCGCACCAGCCGGATAAAGTCCTGCCAGCCGACACATATCGACCGTGGCTTCGGTATGTCCGGCACGACGCAACACACCTTTTTCCTGCGCATAGAGCGGATTGATATGACCGGGACGGCCAAAAGTGGCAGGAGTCGATGCCGGGTCGGCCAATGCTTGTATGGTAGCAGCACGATCGGCAGCCGAAACGCCGGTGGTGCATCCTTCCAGTTTGTCGATAGTCACCGTAAAGGGAGTACCCAACACCGAAGTATTGTCAAGTACCTGATGCGGCAAATCCAGTTCTTTGCAACGCGACACGGTAATTGGCGCGCACAACACTCCACGGGCATGCTTCAGCATGAAGTTCACCTTTTCGGGAGTAATCTTTTCGGCAGCGATAATGAGATCGCCTTCGTTCTCACGATCTTCATCATCAACTACGATGACAAAGTTACCGGCCTTGAATTCTTCAATGGCTTCTTCTATGGTATTCAGCTTTACATTTTCCATATCATTATACAATTTATTTATCCCTGAGATTCTTTATGATGTATATAACGTCGTCGTTGGTCTTGACGATACGCTCCATGTCTTTGCTCAGCCGCAGACGGAATGCCCAGATGCGGAAATAGAAGAACAATCCTATCGGGAACACCACTCCACACGCCAGATTCAGCCAATAGTTATGGAACGGACGTACATGAGCATGAACAGGTATCACCGGATAATTGTTCAGTGCCGTCAGCAGCGACATGGAGCGGGTGTTCGACATCTCGTCGATCAAGGCTTCCATACGCTCGTTGATTTTTTCGACTTCTTCATCGACCTGATCGTTCATCCATAATTTGAAATAATTCGGTGCCCGCTTCAGTTCGTTTTTAGCAGCATACGCCCGACAATCGTCCGAGAGCTGTTGCAAATCACCGGGAAGCCTGTCGTAATCAGGATCGTGGATAATGACTTCCTTGCGGAACATATGCCGTACGCTGCGAATACCCACAATCTTCTTAAACCAATTGACATAGGCATCAGCATTCAGCACCACCGAATCATTGTTCGACTTATAAGTAAGGAAAGCACCCAACGGAGCTAGGATGGCTGTACTCAGCCACATTCCCGTCCAGACAATCCACTTCCCGTCGCGTGCCATCTTGTAGCCGGTATTATTAATGATGTAGTAGATAATGAATATCAGTACCGATACCACAACCGGCATACCCAAACCACCCTTCCGGATGATTCCTCCCAAGGGAGCACCGATGAAAAAGAAAATCAGACAAGCCAGCGAAAGGGTCAGCTTTTCGTGCCAGGCGGTCATGTGTTTTCGCATGCTGCCTTCTGTTTCCTCCATATTGAAGCCCTTGAAGCTCCAGTCGCTTGCCGCTGACTCGGCACGGCTTACGGCTGTGGAAATCACCTTCTGCTTTTCCATCAGTGTAGCGGCGTCAAACAAGCTGTCCACGTTGTATTCGGCCAATACCGCCTTTTCGATTTTTGTCGTATCGGCCTTGGTCAGCTGGGGAACGGGCTTGTAGGTTGTCTCCATGGCTTCGTTGTAATAGGCCCGCCCTACACTATCGTTCTTCAGCTTCATCGAATCGATATCGGCCTCCAGTGTTTTCATATTTTTACTACTCGCCTGTCCGCTCATAAAGCCTTCATCGGCCATATTGAAATCGGAATCGAACTCTATGATGGCGTGCTTCTCGCGAAAGGCTTCACGCTGGTAGGGCACGTTCTTCTGATTCATGCTCTGCGATTTCAGGTTTTCGAACTGCTCACCGCTGAACAGATGCAAAAGCAGGTGCTGCTTGTCGGCCGTCATCTCCAGACGTCCGGAATCGGCCTTGATAATCTGTGCATTCTCAAATCCTTTCTCGAAATTATAAATCAGCACATCGTACAGCATACCCGTCTCACGGTTCTTGTGCTTCACATACAGATTGTAACCTTCTATTTCGTCGTAAAAAACGCCTTCGGGGATATCCAGCTCGGGAGACTTCTGCTTCATCGAAAGCAACAACGTCCAAAGCTTGGTTTGCGCTTTCGGGCCAACCACGTTTTGAAAATAAAACGAAACGCAACAGATGAATGAGATGAAAATAATCAGCGGCCTCATGATTTTCAGCAACGAAATGCCCGCTGCCTTCATGGCCAGCAGCTCAAAGCGTTCGCCAAAGTTTCCAAAAGTGATCAGTGCCGCCAACAAAATGGCCAAAGGCAGGGAAGCCGGCACCAACGTCAGCGCCGAATAAAAAAAGAATTGTCCCAGGACTGTCATTTCCAGTCCCTTTCCCACCATTTCGTCCACATATCTCCACAGGAACTGCATCATGAAGATGAAAAGGCAGATAAAGAAAGTGCCCACAAAAAGCAGGCAAAAACTCTTCAATATAAATATATCTAACTTTTTTATGCGCAGCATCTTTTTCGTATCATGCATTGAAGACACAAAAGTAGCACAAAAAAAGGAGTACGGAAAATTTTTAATCGAAAGTTAACTAAAAACCACACGTTCTCCGCAACGTCTCCACCTGCGAATCCCACAAATCACGTAAATCGTCCACATCGCTCTCGGCAGCGAAGTCGGTTATTTCGAGCACAAAGTCGTTCGTCAGTTCACTGTTTGTCATCTTTAATTCAAAGTATTCGCGAGGTACTTCATTGTCAAGCCAGCGGAAACGGATAAACGAATAGACACGCAGGGCAATGATCTCTGCCGTCCGTTTTTCTGTCTTTCCCCAAAAGAAGTTAACAATCTTATCATCAGACTGCACCCTGTCGGCAAACCAGCCTTCCAAACCGGTTGGTGTACTAATGGCCGACCAAAGAATGCTTTTAGAAGTTGCGTTCAGAAGGTATTCCAAGTGTACTTTCTTTCTTTCCATAGTTTCATACTGCTTTCTATTGCGTTGCCAAGATAGATACTTTTTTCTAATTAGAAAAAATAAAATATCGAATTTATTCGAATGAAGTTTTGTTCCTGGATGTAACTACCTGATATTAAGGCATTAGTGCATCTTCAAAAAATCAGCATCGAAGACCATGGATTTCCAGTTTCACAGAAATATGCTAAAAAAACATGCAAAAGTTTTGGCGGTTCAAATAAATGCTCTATCTTTGCACCCGCAATCGAGAAATGATGGCGGGATAGCTCAGCTGGTTAGAGCGCA
>CABROZ010000089.1 GCA_902472795.1 uncultured Bacteroides sp.
GTGGCTCGACGCACCGTTTTGCGGGGTTCCGCAGGACGGTTTAGAACTCTTGTCCCAGGAGGAAGTGGAACTGGCTTCCGCCGTATTGTTTCGATCCGAGCACGGGGTCGAAACCGTAGGCCCAGTCGATACCCATCATACCGATCATCGGCAGGAAGATGCGGACACCGACACCGGCCGAACGCTTCAGGTCGAAGGGGTTGAACTTGTTCACGTCGTGCCATGCGTTACCTGCCTCGACGAAGGCCAGGGCGTAGATGGTGGTGCTGGTTTCGAGCATCAGCGGGTAGCGCAGTTCGAGGGCCAGACGGCTGTAGGCGTAACCTTCGTTGCCGTAAGGTGTCAATGAGCTGTTCTCGTATCCGCGCAGGGCGATGGTCTCGGTTGCGTAGTAGGAGTAGCCGGTCATACCGTCACCACCCACGTCGAAGGTGCCGAAGGGCGACTTCTTGTACTTGTTGTAGTGACCCAGCAGTCCGAACTCGGCGCGTCCCATGATGACGGGTGTACGTTTCACGGTGACGGGGTCGGCCAGCGGGATATAGACTTTCGATTTGAATTTCCACTTGTGGTATTCCACCCACTTGTGCATCTTGTTCATGTCGTCCTGGTTGCTGGTGTTGTACTTGCTGTAGTCCACTCCGTCGAAGGCCGAGTAGGGCGGTGTGAGCTGTGCGGACAGCGAGAATTCGGAACCGGTACGCGGGTAAATCGGGTTGTCGATGGAGCTACGCGACAGGGTGAGGACGATGCTCAGGTCGTTGCACTTACCGTTGGTGACGGGGAAGTACTGCCAGTCGCGCATGTGGTAGCGCTGGTACGACAGTTCGGCGGTGAACTGGAAGTAGTCGTCGGGCCACTTCAGACGTTTACCGAACATGACGGAGAGTCCCCACATCTGTATCGACTTGTCGGGGTCGTAATAGTTTTCGTAGTTGGTATAGTTGCCGTAGTTGTACATGCCGTAGCCATACAGTCCGCTGTAGTAGCTGTTGTAGTAGCTGTTCAGGTAGGCGTCGTTGTAGTACTGGCTGCTGATGTCGGTCTGGCGCGAGTAGAATGCCGATAAGGAGAAGGCATTGGGTCGCTTACCGCCGAACCAGGGGTCGTAGAACGAGATGCTGTACGACTGGTAATACTTGGCGTTGGTCTGTCCGCTGATGGTCAGCGTCTGTCCGTCGCCCTGCGGCAGGATGCCTCGGTAGTTTTCGCCCGGGTGCAGCAGGTTGGCCAGCGAGAAGTTGGTGAACTTCAGGCTCAGCTTTCCGATGATACCGGTCTGTCCCCATCCGGCCGAGAATTCTACCTGGTCGTTGGCTTTCGAGATGAGGTCGTAGCCTATGTCCACGGTGCCGTCTTCCGGTTGAGGCTGTATGTTGGGCGTGATGCGCTCGGGGTCGAAGTGGCCCATCTGCTGGATTTCACGCATGGATCGCATCAGTGCTTCGCGGCTGAAGAGCTCGCCGGGGCGTGTGAAGAGTTCGCGGCGTACTACGTTCTCGTACAGGCGGTCGTTACCGTTGATGCTGATTTTGTTGATGGTGGCCTGACGTCCTTCGTAGATGCGCATTTCCAGGTCGATGGAGTCGCCCACGATGTTCACCTCCACGGGTTCGAGGTTGTAGAAGAGGTAACCGTTGTTGTAGTACAGGTTGCCGATGGCGTCGTCGTCGGTATTGAGTCGTTCGTCCAGCAACTTCTGGTTGTAAACGTCGCCCTTCTTCATCTGCAGCAGGAAGTCCAGGTATTCGGCTGTATAGAGGGTATTGCCCACCCACGTCACGTTGCGCAGGTAGTACTTCTGTCCTTCGTCGATTTGCATGAATACGTTGACGGTGCGTTCGTCGTAGGGGCTAACGCTGTCCTTCACGATCATGGCGTCGCGGTAGCCCAGCTCGTTGTACTTGTCGATGATCAGCTGCTTGTCGGCCTCGTAGTTTTCTTCAACGAACTTCTTGGTGCGGAACAGGTTGATGAGTTTGCCTTTTTCATTGGTCTTCTTCATCACCCTTTTCAGCTTCTTGGTGGTGAGGGCCTGGTTGCCGACGATGGTGATTTCGTGCACTTTCACTTTCTCCTTCTTGTCGATGGTGATATCGACGAAAACTTCGTTATCCTTGTCGGGATTGTCCTTCTGGGTGATGATGACTTCGGCGTTCTTGAATCCCTTGTCGTCGAAGTAGCGCTTGATGAGGGTCTGGGCGCGGTCGATGGCGTTGGGGGTGATCTGGTTACCTTTCAGCAGTGCCACGCGGGCTTCGAGGTCTTCGCGTTCGGATTTCTTCACGCCGTGGTAGCGGATGTCCGTCACGCGGGGACGCATGGCCAAGTGGATGGTCAGCCAGATTTTGTCTCCTTCTATCTTGTCGGCTTCGATGCGTACGTCGGAGAAGAGGCCGTGCCTCCAGTATCGGCGGCATGCGTCGGTGATTTCCTGTCCCGGCACGGTGATGGTCTGTCCCTTCGACAGTCCCGACAATCCGATGATGACATAATCTTCATAGTTATTGGCTCCTTCTATTTTGATGTCTGCAATCTCATACTTCTTGGGTTGTCCCGAGTAGAGGATAACCGGCACTTCTTTCGGTTCGCCGGCAGTGGCGGTGGAATCTTGTTGTTCTTGTGCCGCAGTGTTCAGTACGCAGCCAAAGAGGCAGATAAGCGCCACGAATAAGGAGATAATACGATAATGCATTTATAGTAATGATTAAATATGTTTTGGTTTATTTGATTTGTTCACTGGTCTTGCCGAACCGACGTTCCCGTTTCTGATAGTCGCGGATGGCTTTCCGCAGCTCTTCGGCCTGGAAGTCGGGCCAGTAGGTGTCGCAAAAGTAGAGCTCGGAGTACGCGCATTGCCACAGCAGGTAGTTGCTCAGCCTGATTTCTCCGCCGGTGCGTATCAGCAGGTCGGGGTCGGGCATGAAGTTGGTGGCTAAGTGCTGCGAGATGAGTGCGCTGTCGATGTCCTCGGGTTGCAGGGTTCCGTCCTTGACTAAGCGGGCTATCTGTCGGGTGGCTTCGGTGATTTCCCATCGCGACGAGTAGCTCAGCGCCAGCACCAGACACATTCCCGTATTGCCCGACGTGTGCTCCACACAGGCATACAGCCTTTCCTGCACATTCTGCGGCAACTTGCCGATGTCGCCAATGATGCGGAAGCTGATGTTGTTCTTCATGAACGTTTCCTCCTCGATGCTTTCGAAAAGCAGGCTCATCAGTGCGGCAACTTCTTCCGAAGGCCGGTTCCAGTTTTCGGTGGAGAAGGTGTAGAGTGTGAGGTATTTCACTCCTAACCGGGCAGCCTCTTCGGCGATGATGTGCACGGTTTCGGCTCCGGCCTGATGTCCGAAGCTGCGTTCGTGTCCGCGCTGTTTGGCCCATCGCCCGTTTCCGTCCATGATGATGGCAACGTGTTGTGGTATCCGGTTTAAATCTAATTGCTCTGTATCTTGCATCTCTCTTGCTTCTTTTGGTGTTTTCCTATTCCTTATATTATATATAGATGGAAAAAGTGTGCGGCTTGAGCCGCTTTGTTGTTACTGGTTCTTGAAGCCCAGACGGTTGAGCCGTCCGCGCCAGACTTCGTTCGGAGCGTCGCCCGACTGGCCGATTACGATCCAGATGAAGTTGTCGCTGTCCACGGCCAGCGAGTAGTTGCCCCTCAGCGATACTTCTTCTGGCAGCAGGAACTTGCTTTCGGTCTTGTACCAGGCCAGCCCGGTTTGCGAGGCATAGAAGTTCTGCAGGCGTTCGCCCGTCATGTAGAACTGTCCGCCGTAGTGGATGACGGACGGATAATAGCCGACGGTGGACGTCAGGCAGTAGCTGTCGTACGACGTTTCCGGGTCCATCTTTGCCCAGTCGTAGCCGTCATAGGCCCACGGAATGATTTTCTCGCCGGAAGTCTTGCCCACGATCATGATTTCGTCGAGTAGGTTGGCTGTCCGGAATTCGGTAGAGGAGATGTTCTCGGTGGGGAAGCCTTCGGGCACGGCCGGCGTGTTGCTGTCGATGGTGTTCCAGGCAGTGTTGCCCTGCTGGGCGTTGACGAGGTATGAGGTCCCTTCGTTGTTCAGCATGCCGATAAGTTGTCCCCGGAAGCTGCATACCAGTGTTTCGACGTTGCCGCTCAGACCCTCGTTCAGGTTCCAGCTGATGCCGTCGGTCGAGGAGTAAACGTTGCCGTCGCCGGTCGAGGCGTAGAGCACATCTTCAGCATCGGTCATCGGGCTGACTGTCGCACTGCTGCTTTTTACGAAAGCCGGCATGCGGTCGAGTGCGGGAAGTCCCTGAACGCTGACTTCCTCCCAACTGTCGAATACCTTGGTCGAGGTGCGATAGGCGGTGAGCTCGCTGCCGTTCAGTACGTAAACAAGCAGGTTGTTGCCCAGCACTACGGCTTTCTGGCGGTTGGTGATGGAGGTGGTGGGGAATCCGGCGATGAGGTCGGTCATGTTGGTCCACTGCAGGGAGTCGGGCTCTTGTTGGTGGATGTTGATGTGCAGCGTGTATTCGCGGATGGTAACTCCGTCGGCTGCATATATTCTGAACTTCATGCCTTCGGCAGTTGTGGCTGCGGTCAGGTTCTGATAGTTGCTGGTGTTCAGTACGGTGTCTTTGACGGTGCCCGAGGCAATGTAGCCGGTGACGTAGAAGGTATCGATCAGTATGCTGTCGATGATGGTGTCGGATCCTACCGGCAGGGAGTCCATGTTATAGATTTCTCGGTTAAGTTGGTCAATGGTGAATTTATAGTGCTTCCCGTGAATAGTGTCCAGACCAAAGGCATGTACGGTGGCATCGGAACTGAACTCGTAATCGTCGTCCGAGCTGAGGCACGAACTGATGGCCATGGACATGAGTAGAAAACACGCGATAATAGATAAAAACTTTGTTCTCATTTCTTTGTTGTAAGATAGTGTTTATTTACAAGTTGCAAAAATAGGAACAATTTTCGCTATAAATAGCTTTGAGGGGAAGTTTTATATAAAATTATAGATAATATGGCAGTTTTTGCCGACAAAAAACTTCTTCAAAGTTGCTATTTACAGAGCCTTTCTGCCCAATAATGACGTATGTCGTGGCCAAAATGCTGCACGCTGTCGCAGAAAAAATGATGGTTCATGTGGGGAGCGCCGATGCCGTCGTGCAGCATGACGGGAGTCTTCTCGACGAAGGCTTCGTCCCACAGCGAGCTGTCGATGAACGATTGCAGCAGCCGGCTGCCACCCTCGACCAGCAGCGACTGGAGGTTGCGTTGGTACAGCGTCTCCATGATTTGCGGAAGTAGGGGGCGTGTGTAGTCGGCCTGGATGTACTCTACGTTGTGGGTCGATGCGGCTTGTCGGGCGGTGAAGACCAGTGTGGGGACGGTGCCGTCGAACAGGTGCAGGCAGGTCGGTAGCGACAGGTTGCGGTCGAGCACGACACGCACGGGCGAACGGCCGTACCAGTGGCGCACGGTCAGCGAAGGATTGTCGAGGAGGGCGGTTCGCGTGCCTACCAGGATGGCGCTGTGCTCGGCGCGCTGCTTGTGCACCAGCATGGCGGTCAGCGGGTTGGACAGGACAACGGGACTTCCGCCGTCGCGAAGGATGTCGATGTAGCCGTCGGCCGATTCGGCCCACTTCAGTGTGATGTAGGGACGGCGGTGTGTATGAAAGGTGATGAAGCGGCGGATGAGGTGCCGGCATTCGGCTTCGAGCACGCCTACCACGACTTCGCGTCCGGCATCGCGCAGCTTCTGTATGCCCCGACCGGCTACTTTCGAAAAGGGGTCCTGGCAGCCTACGACGATGCGGGGAATGCCTTTCTCGATGATGAGGTCGGCGCAGGGGGGCGTCTTCCCGTAGTGCGAGCAAGGTTCCAGGCTGACGTAGATGGTCGATCGCCGCAGCAGGGAGGGATCTTTCACGGAGCGGATGGCGTTGACTTCGGCGTGACCTTCGCCGCAACGTATGTGGTAACCTTCGCCGATGATGCGTCCGTCGCAGACGATGACGGCGCCTACCATGGGATTGGGGGCTGTGCTGCACAGGCCGTTTTGGGCCAGTTGGATGCAGCGGCGCATGTATTTTTCTTCTTCCATTACAGTGTCGTTTTTCGGATTTTCGTATTTTTGCGGGCAAATTCAGCCCGACCTGTTCATGAATGTAACCGTTTCGTATATTCGCCGCCGCCTGCAGCAATGCTATTCGCGGGCGGAGGCTGCCGCTTTGTCCAAGATCGTCTGTTGCGAGTTGCTGGGGCAAAGCACGGTTGACTATTACTTAGGCAAAGATATGATTTTATCTCCAAACGAGGAACAGGAATTGGAAAGCATTCTTTCGCGCCTGTGCAATTTCGAACCCGTGCAATACGTTCAGGGCTTTGCCCGCTTCCTGGGACGGACGTTCCGCGTGAAGCCCGGGGTGCTGATTCCTCGTCCCGAAACCGAAGAGTTAGTGGAGAGGATGCTGAAGCAGGTGTCGCCCACGGCGCGGATATTGGATGTAGGTACGGGCAGCGGGTGTATCGCCGTCAGCCTGTCGTGCGAACTGCCCGGAGCCGACGTGCGGGCATGGGACGTGTCGGACGAGGCACTGGTCGTGGCGCGTGGCAACAACGATTTGCTGGGCGCGTCGGTGCGCTTCGAGCAGCACGACGTACTGACCTATCAGCCCGACGGGCGCGAGTGCTACGACGTGATTGTGAGCAATCCGCCGTACGTGACCGAGGCCGAACGGGCCGATATGGAGCGTAATGTGCTCGACTGGGAGCCGGCTTTGGCCCTGTTTGTGCCCGACAATGATCCGCTTCGCTTTTATCGCCGCATTGCGCAGCTGAGCATCGGCTTGCTGGTGCCGGGCGGTAGGCTGTACTTTGAAATCAATCGGGCTTTCGGCCCCGACACCGTAGAGATGCTGCGGCAGATGGGGTATGCCGAAGCCTTCGTCGAACAAGATATTTCCGGAAATGACCGGTTTGTAATAGCTAAGAAATGACAGAAATCACAGAAACTGAAGCTTTCCGCAAAGTGGCGGCTTATTGTGCCGCTGCCGAGCATTGCCGTGCCGAGATTGTAGAGAAAATGCAACGCTGGGGCTTGCCCTACGACGTGGTGAACCGTCTGGCCGACCGACTTGAGCAAGAAAAGTACATTGACGAAGAGCGCTTCTGCCGTGCTTTTGTGCGCGACAAGTACCGCTTGGCCAAGTGGGGCAAGGTAAAGATAGGTCAGGCGCTGCAGCTGAAGAAGATCCCGAAGTTAGTTTACCTGCCGTTGCTCAACGAGATAGACGAGGCCGACTACCTGGCCGTGCTGCGCGGCTTGCTGGCTGCCAAGCGGAAAAGCGTCCGCGCGGCAAGCGAATTCGAGCTGAATGCCAAACTGATACGGTTCGCCCTGAGCCGTGGTTTCGAAATGAAGGACATCCGTCGCTGCATCGACGTGCCCGACGAGGAGGCCTTTGAGGCGGTCTGAAAAAAAATATCGGCTTTCCTTTTTCAAATCTCATTCTCTTTCCTTACTTTTGCATTCGTATTTATCATAAGTTAGTTTGCTATGAAAACTTTGGAAAGATTGTTTGCAGAAAAATTGCTGAAGATTAAAGCGATTAAGTTACAACCGGCCAACCCGTTCACATGGGCTTCCGGATGGAAGTCTCCATTCTATTGTGACAATCGCAAGACGTTGTCTTATCCGTCTCTGCGTAATTTCGTGAAAGTAGAGATTACGCGCCTTATCCTGGAACGTTTCGGACAGGTTGATGCCATTGCCGGCGTAGCAACCGGAGCCATCCCGCAGGGTGCATTGGTGGCCGACGCGCTGAACCTGCCTTTCGTATATGTGCGTTCCACGCCGAAGGACCATGGATTGGAGAACCTGATCGAAGGCGAGCTTCGTCCGGGGATGAAAGTTGTAGTAGTAGAAGACCTTATTTCGACAGGCGGAAGCAGCCTGAAAGCTGTCGATGCCATCCGTCGCGACGGATGCGAAGTTATAGGTATGGTTGCTGCCTACACGTATGGTTTCCCCATTGCCGAAAAGGCATTCAAGGAGGCTAAAGTGCCGTTGGTGACGCTGACCAACTACGAAGCCGTCATGGAAGTGGCATTGCGCACCGGCTATATCGAAGAGTCTGACATCGAGACGCTGAATGAATGGCGTAAAGACCCCGCTCACTGGGATGCCGGTAAATAAATACTGTTTGGAAAATATTTTTGTATGATGAAAGAATTGTTCGGACATTCAGTGTCCGAATGGTTCTTTTTTTGTTTTTTAAGAACCCGTATATATGACAAAATTTGAAAGTAGCGTGAAGATGATAGCCGCCTCGCAGGCAGCTGTTTACGAGAAACTGTCCGACCTGAACAACTTAGAGAAAGTGAAGGACCGCCTGCCCGAGGACAAGGTGAAGAACCTGACCTTCGACGCCGAAAGCCTGTCGGTAGAAGTGCCGCCCGTGGGGAAAATCACCTTGCAGATTGTGGAAAAAGAACCCTGCAAATGCATCAAGTTCGCCACCACCACCTCGCCGCTGCCCTTCAACCTGTGGATACAGATACTGCCCACGGCCGAAAACGAATGCAAGATGAAGCTGACCATCGGCCTGGAACTGAACCCCTTCATGAAAGCCATGGTGCAGAAACCCCTGCAGGACGGCGTGGAGAAGATGGCCGAAATGCTGTCGATGATTCCCTACTGATGTACGAAACGTTTCATTAACCCTTCAATACCTCAATACAAAATATGGCTCAAAAACTTTGGGAGAAATCCGTCCAAGTAAACAAGGACATCGAACGATTCACGGTGGGACGCGACCGTGAAATGGACCTCTACTTAGCCAAGCACGACGTACTTGGCTCCATGGCCCACATTACCATGCTCGAAAGCATCGGCCTGCTGACCGCCGACGAACTGAAACAGCTGCTTGCCGCGCTGAAGGACATCTACGCGCAGGCCGAAAAGGGAGAATTCGTGATAGAAGAAGGAGTGGAAGACGTACACTCGCAAGTAGAACTGATGCTGACCCGCCGCCTGGGCGATGTAGGCAAGAAGATACACAGCGGACGCTCGCGCAACGACCAGGTGCTGCTCGACCTGAAACTCTTCACCCGCGCACAGATTAAGGAGATAGCCGAAGCCGTCGAACAACTGTTCCACGTCCTCATCCGCCAGAGCGAACGCTACAAGGACGTCCTGATGCCCGGCTACACCCATCTGCAGATAGCCATGCCTTCGTCGTTCGGACTGTGGTTCGGCGCCTACGCCGAAAGCTTAGTCGATGACATGCTCTTCCTGCAAGCCGCCTTCAAGATGTGCAACCGCAATCCGCTCGGCTCCGCTGCCGGATACGGCTCGTCTTTCCCCCTGAACCGCACGATGACCACCCGTCTGCTGGGCTTCGACTCGCTGAACTACAACGTGGTCTATGCCCAGATGGGACGCGGCAAGATGGAGCGCAACGTCGCCTTCGCCTTAGCCACCATTGCAGGGACGCTGTCCAAGCTGGCCTACGACGCCTGCCTGTTCAACAGCCAGAACTTCGGCTTCGTCAAGCTGCCCGACGACTGCACCACCGGCTCCAGCATCATGCCTCACAAGAAGAACCCCGACGTCTTCGAACTGACCCGCGCCAAGTGCAACAAGATACAGTCGCTGCCCCAGCAGATCATGATGATAGCCAACAACCTGCCCTCGGGCTACTTCCGCGACCTGCAGATCATCAAGGAAGTATTTCTGCCCGCCTTCGCCGAGCTGAAGGGCTGCTTGCAGATGACCACCTACATCATGAACGAAATCAAGGTGAACGAGCACAT
>CABROZ010000090.1 GCA_902472795.1 uncultured Bacteroides sp.
GAAGCTGGCAGACGGCCAGCCATACCCCCAACGCACTGGTGATGAGCCGCGCGACGGCTGTCCGCATCTTCGGCAGTGAATCCGAGGCCATCGGCAAGACTTGCACCCTGAACCGGAGGCTCTTTACGTCGCCGTCGGGCACTCCCGCCGACGGAGGCATTGTCTATACCGTGCAGGCCGTCATGGACGATACACCGCAGAACAACTCCCTCTACTTCATGGAAACGATGGACATGCTGGTGCTGAACGACAGCGACGGCCTTCTGCAGAGCGAACAGCGCCACGAGATGACGGGCGGTAATACGTATGCCCTGCTGGCACCCCATGCCGACATCCGGCAACTGAAAGGGGAGATTGCGCAGCGTGGCTTCGGCTGGAATTTGTATGGCAGGGATTACGAAGTACAGGTGTTTCCCATCGGTCAGTTTCCCGACGAACGCAAGCAACTGTCCATCATCAGTTGGATAACCGGCAGCATGGGCATGCTCATCCTGCTGGTGGGGCTGCTCAACTTCTTCCACTTCCTTATAGGTTCGTATTTCAACCGCACGAAAGAGTTCAGCGTGATGAAGGTGAACGGATGCAGCGGCAGTCAGCTCTTTGCCCTGTTGTTCATCCAGTCGTTGCTGGTGGTGCTGGCAGCCTCGCTGCTGGTGCTTTGGGGCATCGAGGTGACCGACGGACGGATGGACTATTCGCTGTTTTCCATGTCGGTGGTCTTCAGTAAGTCGCTGCTCATGCGCCATGCCGCCCAGTACATCGGACTGCTGGTTCTGCTTTGTGCAGGTATTTGCCTGGTAGCCACGCTGCGCATCCGCCGCATATCGGTGCAGGACGGACTCAGTGGAGGCCGCCGTCGGCGTCGGAGCCATCGGGGACGTAACTTCATGCTGGGTGTGCAGTTCTTTGTCTGCTGGCTGTTCGTGGCCTTGTCCGCCGCCCTCTATCTGCAGTCCGAAAAGACAAGCGGCACCCTGCTGCATACCCTCTCCATGCAGGAGAAAGCTTCCATCCTCAGCATTCCGCTGGACTATTCGTTCCTGAACAATGCCGACAAGCAAAGCTTGGTGGACCGTTTCAAGAGCCATGCTGCCGTGCAGGATGTCCTGCTGGCGGATATCAACTATCTGTACGGTTCGTCGGGCAACCTGATGATGACCGAGAAAGACAATCCTGACTCGTGGCTGGAAGTCAACGTCATGGCGGTGCCCCGGAATTTCTTTTCCTTCATGAATATCTCCTTGGAGCAGGGCCATGGCTTGCAGGCATCCACCGACTTAGTGGCGGACCGCACCTTGCAGCAACGGTTGCAGAAGGACGTGATGGGGATGCCTCTGTACGACTCGCAGCGGAGCTATACCGTCAGCGGCATCTGCGAGCCTTTCCAGACCGACACATATACGAAGAGCCAAGGTTACGTCTTCATCCCCTACGATGCTTCGGGCTACATCGGCCATTGCTATCTGAAGTGCCGCAGCGGTCAGGAGCAGGAGGTCCGGAAGTGGGTGGAGCAGGTGCTGCGCGAGACCTTGCCCGAAAGCGTGCCTGTACAGGTCAGCACACTGCTCGACGATATCCACGACCGCCAACCGTTGGAATATACGCTGAAGAACATCGTGCTGTTCTTTGCCATCGTCAGCATCCTCATCACCCTGCTGGGCGTATATTCCAGCATTACGTTGGACACCGAGCGTCGTCAGAAGGAGGTGGCCATCCGCAAGGTGAACGGTGCGGGCGTACCGCAGATCATGTTGCTCTTTGCCCGCCTGTATATCGTCCTGCTGGTCGTCAGTGCGCTGCTGTCTTTCCCGCTGGTATGGTTCCTGCTGCAGCAATGGAAGCGCATGTACATCGTCTTCTTCGACCACGGCTTCCTCTTCTGGATAAGCATTTTCGTCTTGGTAGCCGTTGTCACTGCCCTGACAGTCGTCTTCCGCATCCTGCGTACGGCACGACAGAACCCGGCGGATGTGATAAAGAGAGAGTAAGAAGCCTCACCCCCGGCCTCTCTCCCAAGGAGAGGAGAGTAGGAGGTGAATACAAATAGGAATGAATGGATAATGAATAAATAATAGAACAAATAACAATAACCTAAAACGAAAGCCGTAGCCCAGCCTCCCCTCTCCTTGGGAGAGGGGTCGGGGGTGAGGCTGTGAATGCTTATGATATTACACTACCTTAAAATCGCCTGGCGCAACCTGCTGAAGTACCGCACGCAGACCGCCGTCAATGTTGTGGGGATAGCCGTTGGCTTTGCCTGCTTCGCTTTTGCTAACCTGTGGATGCACTATGAAGCATCGTTCGATCGTTCTTACCAGGGAGCCGACCGAATGTATCTGGTTTATACCCAGTCATTATTGGGTTCCAGCGGCCAAATGCTTAAAATGCCTTATCCTTTGTCAACGCTGATGAAGAAAGAATTTCCTGAAGTGGAAGCTGCCTGTGCGTTCATTCGTAATTACCGAGGCAGCATGGAAATGGTTGGGGATTCACAAGTAAAAATACCTTCAATACAGTTGGATTCCTGTTTCATGCAGATGTTTGGTATCCGTATCCTTTCCGGCACCGAAGACTTCATGCATACGGAAGGACAGGTTGCTCTGACAGAGAGCACAGCCCGTAAGCTGTTTGGTACGACGGATATCTTGGGGCGTGAGTTGAATAGAAACGGTTATGAATCTACCGTTTGTGCCGTGGTGAGTGACTTGCCTCACAGTAACTTCTCTTTCGGTATGATCGAATGGGGTGCATACGTTAACGAGTGGCAGAATATATGGTTCAGTAGTTCATGCCAGATAGTCATTCGGCTTCGTCCGGGTGTATCGCCTGCACAAATGGAAGAAAAGTTTCATGCTTATGCGAAACAGACAGAAAATGTAAATCACAAGATGTTGGAACATGTTCGTCTGATGCCGCTTTCCGAAGTTCGTCAGGCTCCGTTCAATGATGAACGATTGGTGAATTTCACCTATCTTGTACTTTTTGCTTCGGCAGGCGGATTGGTTATCCTCTGTTCGCTGTTCAATCATTTGACGCTTTTCCTTTCGCGTATGGACATCCGTCGTCGTGAGTTATCCTTGCGTCGTGTCTGCGGATCTACGGGACGCCAGCTGTTCGCTTTGCTTGCCACAGAATATCTCCTTCTTATTTTGCTGGCCGGATTCCTTGGGCTTGTGTTTGTCGAGTTGTGCGGTTCGTCTTTCCGTCGTCTTTCAGGGGTGACAGGTGGCATTTATGCCGAATCGTTTTTCTATTTTGCTGTCGTGTTGGTCTTTTCGCTGTTTCTGCTTCTGCCTTTTGTATTCCATTACGGATCGCTTCGTCCCACCGGTGTGCAGCGTCGATTCTCGGGAAAAGGGATGATAGTTGTGCAATTGTGTATCGGTCTGTTGGCTGTCTTCTGTACGGCAGTTCTGATAAAGCAACTTCACTATTTGCGTCAGACTGATTTGGGTTGGGAACGACACAACATTGCAGCTATAGCCCATTTCTATCCTGAAAATGCACGGGAAGACATTGCTGCGCGTATTCGGCAGATGCCTTGTACCGAGGAGGTACTGACAGGCTATGACGGCCTTTTACCGGATGGAGCTCAGGCAGTTACTTCTATCGCATGGGAAGGGATGCCGGCCGACCTTGAGCCCATGGAACTACGTGAAGGATGTATGGATAGTACGTTGGCTTCATTTTATAATATCCGGCTTGTAGAAGGTGAGATGCTCCGGCCGGAAGAGAAGTCGGACAAGATCATGTTGAATGAAAGTGCTGTTCAGAAAATGGGAGTGGCTAACCCCATAGGGATGAGAATTTCGTATTCCGGATCAAGTGGTTCCGGTATTGTAGTTGGTGTGGTGCGCAACTGTCATACCAGTGCTCCTACCATCCCTGTTATTCCAATGCTTTATGTGGCACATTCTCAATGGGTCGAAGGTAGGCAGATTCTGATTAAGTATCACGAAGGACATTGGCCTGAACTCCGTCATCGGGTGGACAGCCTCTTTACCCAATATTATCCTGAAGTGGATTACTGGTTAGTAAACGTCATGGACGAATATAATGCTTATCTTAAGGCCGAAAGCTTGTTGCTGCACCTGCTGACTTTTGTTTCCATTGTCTGCATCCTGGTATCTGCCTTCGGCATCTTCTCCATGATAACCCTGAGCTGCGAACGTCGCCGCAAGGAGGTGGCCATCCGTAAGGTGAACGGGGCACGGGTAGGGGATATCCTCGGCCTCTTTGCCCGCGAATACTTGTCGTTGCTTGCCGTTGCTGCCGTGGTGGCCTTCCCCGTGGGCTATGTGCTGATGAAACGTTGGTTAGAGAGTTATGTGGAACAAACGCCTCTTAGTTGGTGGCTCTATGCCGTCATCTTCCTTGGCATGGCGCTGTTGGTGGCTCTGTGCATCGGCTGGCGCGTGTGGCGGGCGGCGAATGAGAATCCGGCAGAGGTGGTAAAGAGGGAATAAATTAGTTAACGAGTGGACAAGTTAACGAGTGAACAAGTTGAGGAGGATGGAGAAGAACAAAGCTGATATAAGCTATGTCCTCGTAGTCTGAAGCCTTGTTCCCTTGTCAACTAAAAGAAAATAATAATATATGCGACTACTTATCCTATCCATCAACGCCCTGCTGAAGTTCAGGGCTTACACGGCGCTCAATGTAGTGGGTCTGGCTGTCAGCCTGGCCTGTGTGCTGACCATTGCGCGCTACATCCATCAGGAGAACACGGTGAACCGGTGTTTCCCCGACTATGAACGTATCTGCTTAGTGAAGAGAACTGTAAGCAACGGCGAATGCTCATTAAGTGGTTACCGCTCGGGACTGGAAGAAGACCCGGCGGTGGAGGAGTTTACGGCCTATACTCCGGTGAGCGACCTGACGCTGGTCTTCGGCAAGCGGCAGGTGCAGAGCCGGGTGTTCTCCATCGACAGCACCTTCTTCAAGATGTTTCCTTATAAGGTACTGACGGGCATCAACCGCATCCGCCGGCCGGGCGACGTGGTCATCACCCGCGCCTTCTGGGAAGAGGTACTACAGGGCAGGCCGGTGGTGGGAGGCAGCTTCACCAACGGGCAGGGACGGAAGTTCACCATCATCGGCGTGGTGGACGACCCTGCCACCAAGACTTCCTGGCAGCCCCAGTTGTTCATGTCCGATGAGATAGACGACTTTCTATTCTATAGTCCCTGCTACGCCCTGCGCATGGTGCCCGGTTACGACCTGAAGGCACTGAACCAAAAGCACGGCAAGGAGGTGCCACGCGACAAGTGGGCCACCTACCAGACCATGCACTACGAATCCCTGCCCCTGTCGGAACTCTACTTCGACACCGACCTCGAAAGGGACAATCCCCTGTACCGCTTTGGCAATCCGGGCTACATCAGTGTGCTGACAGCAGTCGCCTTCCTGGTGGGCCTCATCGGTCTGCTGAACTTTGTCAACATCTACACCGTCATTATGTCGCGCCGTTCGCGCGAGTTCGGCATTAAGAAGGTGTTCGGGGCGGGCAAGACAGCTATCTTCGTACAGATTTACGTGGAAAACATGCTGTTGGCGGGCTTTGCCCTGCTGCTGTGCTGGACCATTCTGGAAGTGACCCGCTACCTGTTCTACAACGAACTCTACATCCCTGTGGTCTCCGATGTGCGCTTCGACCTGTTAGTCTCGGCCATCGTACTCTGGGTGCTGCCGCTGCTCACCACCGTATATCCCTACCTGAAGTTCACCCGCAGCTTGCCCGTCAACTCCATCCGTGCCATCACGACCTCGCGCGTTTCCGTACGCTCGCGCATGGTGTTCCTGGGCGTGCAGTACGTGCTGACTATCTTCATCATCAGCGTCTCGCTGTTCTTTGTCAAGCAACTGGACTTCATGCTGCATGCCGACCTGGGCTTCCGCACGCACGACATCATCAACGCCACCATGTATCACAACTCGTTGGGCCTGTACAAGGACAGCAAGGAAAATATGCTGGACGAGGGTAAACGGCAACGAGCCAACCGCGAACTGGTGAACCGCCGTATGGCCGGGACTACACTCTTCGAGCATTGGTGTCGCAGCACAGACTTGCTGCTCGGTGAAGGAAGGCTGAAGAACTTTGCCCTTGAACGGGTTGAAAATGGCTTTCATCAGGCGTTGGTCGCCAACATGAGCCGGCGCGAGATGGACATGTACGGCTTGCAACTGGTGGAAGGCCGCCTGTGGAACGACTCCGTGGACGAGGCATGGACCCGGAACAGCTTCAAGTGCATCATCAACGAGACGGCTAAGCGGGTACTGGGCATCAAGGACATCACCCGGGAAAAGCTGCAACCGGAGAGCAAGCATTTTGCCTCAAGCTGGATGCCCGACCGTTATAATCCGCCCTGCGAGATTGTGGGCGTCATCAAGGACTTCAACGTGAGACACCTGGCCAAGGCTACCATGCCCATGGTCATTTATTATGAAGATGAGACATGGGGGCTTTCTGCCGTGACCGCCGCCTACCGCCACGAAGACCGGGCGCGCGTCATCGACTTCCTGTCCGGCCTGTACGAGGAAGCTACCGGCCGCACCGACTTTAAATACACGCTGATAGAAGATGTCCTGGCCAAGATGTACGAGGACGACCGTCGCGTGGTGCGCATCTATACGCTCTTCGCCGCCGTGGCCATCCTCGTTTCGCTGCTGGGCTTGCTGGCCATTGCGCTGTTCGACATCAGTCAGTGTCGCCGCGAGATAGGCTTGCGTAAGGTGAACGGTGCCCAGGCGCGCGACATCTACCCGCTGCTGCTCCGCAAGTATCTGGCGGTGCTGGGCGTGTCGGCGTTGGTGTCCGTGCCGCTGTCGTGGCTGGCCATTACCCTCTACTTGCAAGGCTTCGCCCACAAGGCGCCGCTGACGCCCGGACTGTTTGTTGTAGCCTTTCTCATCACCGCCCTGCTGTCGCTGCTCACCGTGATGTGGCAGGTACACCGCGCGGCGCACGTCAATCCCGCCGAAGTGATAAAGCGTGAGTAGAAACCGGACTGGCATTTCTCCTGCCGGGAAGAGGCCGATGACTTGCTGCAAAGCGGATGCAGTGGCTCTGCAAAGGCGATGCAGTAACGCTGCAAAGGCGGTGCAGTGACGTTGCAACGAGGGTGCAGTAACACTGCAGCGAGGGCGCAGCGACAAAACAGCCGGCCTTCGCTTCGGACAATGCTTGGGGAGGAAAAGACTTCCGCGGCTTGAATGTATTGCCAAGGTCGGGAGAAAAAAGAAATGAGAAATAAAGAATGAATGGAAATTATAATAGAAAGAATGTGATGATACTGAACGTAACACTGAAAATGATTCTCAGGAGCTGGTGGCGGAACAAGGTGTTCTTCCTCGTCTCCGTGGCCAGTCTGGCCTTGGGGTTGGCATGTACCAACCTGCTGATGACGTATTTCGTACATGAACACGGGTTAGAGGGGAGCAACCCCGACCGCGACCGTATCGTCTTCCTGCGGCAGGACGACCCGATGAACGAAGGAAAGCGTGTGGCTTATGCCGCTGCCGACATTCCCCAACGTCTGAAGGACAGCTATGCCGAGGTGGAGGATTACCTGCGGTTGGGCAAGTCGGATATGCTCACCTGCAAGGTGGACGGCCGGAAGGTGGACGGCAACCTGATACTGCTCTCGGCCGACACGACGCTGACCCGCTTCTTCGACTACCGCACGGCTCAGGGCAGTCTGGAGCAGGTGCTCCACCGTCCGGATCAGGTAGCCCTGAGTGCTGCCTGTGCCCGCAGGCTCTTCGGAGGCGGCGAAGCCTTCGGACGGCACATCGAAGTGCAGTCCGAAAGTCGTGGCAGGCAGACGTACCAAGTGGCGGCAGTGCTCGAAGAACGTGGGCAGTCGCTTCTCCGGTTTGACATGCTGACCGCCCAGACTTCCGATTACTGGGGTGGCCCGACACTGCTGAAGCTTTCGCCGGGGGCGGATGCCGTCCGCCTGGCCGACAAGATAAACGCCGATCAGATTCCTACCCTGATGCCCGGTCAGACGAAGTATCATCTCGATCCGTTGGAAGCCGTCTGCTTCACCACGCCCGACGACGCTTCGCAACAGACGCTTGACTACATCAGCCAGACACCCGTACAGACGCTTTACATCAGCCTGCTGGCAGCGGTGCTGATACTGGTCATCGCCTGCTGCAACTATACCAACATGAGCTTTTCGCGTCTGCTGCAACAGCTGCGCATGATTCACGTGGAGAAGCTGATGGGCGGCACGCTGCGCAGCATCCGCCTGCAACTCTTCGGCGACGCTTTCCTGACGGTCGTGTTGGCCTTCATCCTTTCTATGCTGTTGGTGAACGACTGTCTGGCGGTGTTCAACGGCCTGTTGGGTTCGCGGCTCACGATGGGATTCTTCTTCAGCAGCCGGATGTTGCCGTGGCTGTTGGTGTTCGTGTTGGTCATGTCGGTCGTGCCGGCGTGGTACATCAGTCGTCGCCTGTCGCGACTTTCGTTCAGCCAATACCGCACGCTCTACGGCGGACGGCGCAAGCAACGCTTCGTGGCTGTGCTGGTGACGGTGCAGTTTGCTATCTCCATCGGCCTGTTGCTGGCCACCCTGACGGCTCGTCGTCAGATGAGGCTGACCGAACGGCAGGCCGACCGCTACGCGGACTGCATCGAAATAGGCGACGGATTCGGCGCCCCGTTGGCTCCGCTGAAGGCCGAAATAGAGAAGCGCGTGCAGGGCATCGAGTCGGTGACGCTCTCCAACGGGCCGGTGCTGAACGCCTGGATACGCCAGCTGACGGTGAAACGCCCCGACGGTAGCGAGGTGCATACCAATTTGCTGGCACTGGAAGGCGATACGTCCCTGCTGCATACGCTGCGCATGGAGCAGCTGAACGGCGAGCGGCCTGCCCGCCTGCTGGAGCAGATGGCGCGCCCCGTATTAGTGAACGAGAGCTTTGTCCGCCAGTTGGTGCCGACGGGCACAGACCCTGTCGGACGTTCGTTGCGCGAGTTCGATGCAGAGGCCGATGACAGTCTGGCTGTAGTGGCAGGTGTGATACGCGACTTTTCCGTCAATTCATTGGAAGAGCCCGTGACACCGCTTGTGGTCAGCCTGCTGTCCGAAAGCGGTTTGCAGAAGGCTGCCTGTCTGCAAATCCGCCTGCGCCCCGAAAGTCGTACGGAGGCTTTGCAACAAATCGAATCCGTATGGGACGAAATGAACCCCGGACAGCCTTTCCGCTACACGGACATGCACCGGGAATTCATGGGACGGAACGAGAAAGTGCTCTCGCTGTCGCACCTGCTGACGTTCTACGCCCTCATCGGTTTGCTGCTGACGGGCTTCGGCCTGTTCGGCATCGCCTGGTATGCCACCCGCCAGCGGATACGCGAAATCAGCATCCGCAAGGTGCACGGTGCCACGCGCGGGCAGATCATCTGGCTGCTCAACAAGCCTTTCTGCCTCTATGCCGCAGTGGCCTATGTGCTGGCCATGCCCGTCGCCTGGTGGCTGATGCAGCGCTGGTTAGAGCAGTTTGCCTATCGTGCCCCGCTCTCGGTCGGCATCTTTGTGTGGCCGCTGGTTATCGTATGGGGCGTGTCGGCTCTTATCGTCTGCCTGCAAGGCTGGATGCTGAGCCGGGTGAAGGCGGTGGAGGCGATGAAGAATGAGTAG
>CABROZ010000091.1 GCA_902472795.1 uncultured Bacteroides sp.
ATGAGTAATGAAGAATCTATGAGTAATGAAGAATCTATGAGTAATGAAGAATTAAAAATTAAAAATGAAGAATCCCAAACGAATGAAGAATTGGGCTGCGCAATGCCCGAACGTCCTCAAGAAAATTCTTCATTCTTCATTCCTCATTCTTCATTTTCCGAGGGTTCTTCATTCCCTAAGTCTTCCTATAAAGTCGAAGGCATGATGTGCAACCACTGCCGCATGCACGTGGAGAAAGCCTTGAACAGTCTGGAAGGTGTCCATGCCACCGTCACCCTCGACCCGCCCGCAGCTACCATCGAATTCACCGGCGGCAGAAGCTATACGCTGGAGGAGCTACAGGCACAGATTACGAAAGAAGCCGGAGATTATCAGATTCTGGCGGCTGAACAGGCCTGACAGTTCAGCCACCGCTTCAGGGACGTTGCCTGCCAAAGTTTCTGCTGTCACGCAACAATTTCAGCAACCTACCTACACCTGCTCTCGTTTTTTCTTCCTACCTTTGCCCCAAACTGAAAAAACAGAACGAATTATGGCAATGTACAAAAGAATCTTACTGAAGCTCAGCGGCGAGAGCCTGATGGGCGAGAAGCAGTACGGCATCGACGAGAAGCGTCTGGCCGAATATGCAGCACAGATTAAGGAAATACACGCAATGGGCGTACAGATAGGAATCGTCATCGGCGGAGGAAACATCTTCCGCGGACTGAGCGGAGCCTCAAAAGGTTTTGACCGCGTGAAGGGCGATCAGATGGGTATGCTGGCTACGGTCATCAACAGCCTGGCGCTGAGTTCGGCACTGGTGGCCGCAGGTGTCAAGGCACGTGTACTGACAGCGGTACGCATGGAGCCCATCGGCGAATTCTACAACAAGTGGCGCGCCATCGAGTACATGGAAGCAGGCGAAGTGGTCATCATGTCGGCCGGAACGGGTAATCCTTTCTTCACCACGGACACAGGCTCTTCGCTGCGCGGCATCGAGATTGAAGCCGACGTGATGCTGAAAGGTACACGCGTGGACGGCATCTACACCGCCGACCCCGAAAAGGACCCGACAGCCACGAAGTTCCACGACATCACCTACGACGAAGTGCTGCGCCGCGGCCTCAAGGTGATGGACCTCACCGCCACCTGCATGTGCAAGGAAAACAACCTGCCCATCATCGTCTTCGACATGGATACCGTGGGCAACCTGAAGAAGGTCATCGCCGGCGAGGAAATCGGTACGCTGGTGCACAACTAACGACGGGCGGGGCCGAAGCAGAAGTTGACTCCTACACTGACATTCAGTTCGCGCCCGATGGTGCTGCTGCGGTAAACAAACTCCTGAGCTTCGGCCTCGCCTTCTTTTTCGTACAGGTAGCTCTTGGCCGTGCTGACCGGCTGTTGCCAGAATACGTCGAGCAACAAAGCCATCCGGGGCGTCAGACGATATTGAGTGGATACACCGAAGTTCAGGCAGATGGCTGCCCCGTCGCTGTTCAGCAGCAGTTCCTTTCCGCCCTCCGTGATGCTTTCTGCGTTGCGGCTGGTGCCATAATAGCTCTGCCCGATTCCGATACGGGGATAGCACTGCCAGCGGTCGCCCTCGATGCGGAACACGCCGCCTATGCTGTAGGCCAGATGCAGGTGGTCGATTCCCGGCAACAGTGTGTTCAGCAACGCTTCACCCAGCTGCGACCCCAGAGTTTCGTACACATTACGGCTCTTAAACACTTTGAAGCGCACATCGGCATACCACCCGAAGCGCGATGCAAACAGGTGCATCATCCGCAAGTCGAATGCAGGCACCGTATTCGGACGTACCCCAAACAGCAAGGAAGCCGGATTGGGCGACGATTCGCTCATATCTGTATTTGCCCCCACACCGACGGAAATGTGCAGCTGGGGCTGATAACGCATCTCGTGATACTGAAGGGTCCTCGCATCATCTTGTTGGGCCAGGGCCGGAAGACAAGCACCGGCACACATCAGAAAGAAAAACAGTAAGCCTTTTTTCATCTATTTCGATATTTAACTTCGTTCGCCTGTTGGCGATGAGCAAAGATATGTATTTCCTCCAAATGCCGTACCGGCAATCAGGAGTTTTTTTTCAACCGCCCACCGACAGCCATCCGACCACCTTGCGCGCCGACAACCGACAATCGACATTTTGACACTTTGCATCGCCAACCCGCCGAGAATCCGATATTTCCGCCCCACAGCCCGTCCGTCGGAAAAAACGGAAGCGATTTTCCGTATTCACCTCAGATACAAAGCGATAGCAAAATACGGACATTTGAAATAGAAAAAAGACAAGGTTTCCGAAGACCGAAAACGCTGTTTTCCGAACCGAAAAGCCCTGTTTTCCTCCGCAAGAAGCATTCCCGGCGAGCCGAACAAGTATTGCTGGCGAGCCACACAAGCGTTGCTCGCCAGCCAGACAAGCACGGAACACGAGCCGAACAAGCGTTTCTGCCCTGCGAAACAAGGGTTTTCGGACTCAAAAACCGCATATTTATGCGTTTCCGAGTCCTTTTTCGCTTCTATTTCGGCAGTAGCGGAAACAAGTCGTGTCAGCCAAACGAGCAAAAAAATCTCCACTTTGTTGCAAGAAAAGGAATAATACGCTACATTTGCTAAACTTAATTAAATCAACCATCCTATAACGAACGAAACGATATGAAAGACGTAAAAGACATCTTAGGCGAAGCGCAGGAGAAAATGGACATGGCAGTGATGTATCTGGAAGACGCACTGGCTCACATCCGTGCCGGAAAGGCCGACGTACGACTGCTGGACGGCATCCGTGTTGACTCCTACGGCAGCATGGTGCCTATCAACAACGTGGCAGCCGTGACAACCCCCGACGCGCGCAGCATCGCCATCAAGCCGTGGGACAAGAACATGTTCCGCGTCATCGAGAAAGCCATCATCGACTCATCGCTGGGCATCATGCCCGAAAACAACGGCGAAATCATCCGCATCGGCATACCGCCGCTGACCGAGGAACGCCGTAAGCAACTGGCCAAACAGTGTAAGGGCGAAGGCGAAACAGCCAAAGTAAGCGTGCGCAACGCCCGCCGCGACGCCATCGACCAACTGAAGAAGGCCGTCAAGGAAGGCCTGGCCGAAGACGCACAGAAGGGCGGCGAAGAAAAGCTGCAGAAGGTACACGACAAGTACATCAAGCAGATCGACGAAATGCTGGCCGCTAAGGAGAAAGAAATCATGACGGTATAAACTGAATGAAGAATGAAGAACGAAGAATGAAGAATTTCCTTACGGGTGGCTATTGCGCAGCCCAATTCTTCATTCTTCATTCATCGTTCTTCATTTCCCCGATTATCAATTATCAATTCTCAATTGAATGAGAGGGCTTGTCATCAAAAATACAGGCAGCTGGTACCTCGTCAAGACCGACGAAGGCCAGTGCATCGAATGCAAGGTGAAAGGTAACTTCCGCCTGAAAGGTATCCGCAGCACCAATCCCGTAGCTGTGGGCGACTACGTGCAGATTATCCAAAACAAGGAAGGCACCGCCTTCATCACCGAAATCGAGGACCGCAAGAACTACATCATCCGCCGCGCCTCGAACCTGTCGAAGCAGTCGCACATCATCGCCTCCAACCTCGACCAGTGCATGCTCATCGTCACCGTCAACTATCCCGAAACCTCCACCACCTTCATCGACCGCTTCCTCGCCTCGGCCGAAGCCTACCGCGTACCCGTCAGAATCCTATTCAACAAAATCGATGCCTACGACGAAGACGAGTTGCACTATCTGGACAGCCTCATCCACCTCTACACCACCATCGGCTACCCCTGCCACAAAGTATCGGCCACGCAAGGGCTGGGCATCGACGCCATCAAGGCCGAACTGCGCGGACGCGTCACCCTGTTCTCGGGCCACTCGGGCGTGGGCAAGTCCACCCTCATCAACGCCATCCTGCCCGAAGCCGACGCACGGACGGGCGAAATATCCACCGTCCACAACAAGGGAATGCACACCACTACATTCTCCGAAATGTTCCCCGTCGAAGGCGACGGCTACATCATCGACACGCCGGGCATCAAAGGCTTCGGCACCTTCGACATGGAAGAAGAGGAAATAGGCCACTACTTCCCCGAAATCTTCCGCACCTCGGCCGACTGCCGCTACGGCAACTGCACCCACCGCCACGAACCCGGCTGTGCCGTACGCCGCGCCGTCGAAGAGCACTACATCAGCGAGTCGCGCTACCAGTCCTACCTCAGCATGCTCGAAGACAAGGAGGAGGGCAAATACCGTACGGGGTATTAAGCCTCCTCTGTTAATAAAGCATAATCTTCTTTTTTTGCGTTAAACCTTTGCGTAATTTAGAAGCCCAATCAGATGGCTGAATTATACACTACTAATACTACGACAATAGAGCATGAAGAAGAGAGTAAAATGGGGCATCATCGCCGTCATAGGCGCCGGCCTGGTAGGCTGGGGAATCTACTCGCAAATGCCCAAACCTAACGAAGAGTTGGCCGAAGCCGACAAAGTAATGACTAACCAAAGCAGAACGAAAAAGGCCTTGAACGTCAACGCCATCATCGTGCGTCCGCAAGTCCTTACCGACGAAATTCCCATCATCGGCAGTCTGATACCCGATGAAGAAGTAAACCTGTCGTTCGAGACATCGGGCAAAATCACCGAGATCAACTTCGAAGAAGGCACCACCGTCAAGAAAGGCCAACTGCTGGCCAAGGTAAACGACCGTCCCTTGCAAGCACAATTGCAACGGCTTATTGCCCAGCTGAAGCTGGCCGAAGACCGCGTGTTCCGCCAGGACGCCCTGCTGAAGCGCGACGCCGTCAGCCAGGAAGCCTACGAACAGGTGAAAACCGAGCTGGCCACGCTGAACGCCGATATCGAAAGCGTCGAAGCCCAGATAGCACAAACCGAACTCCGTGCCCCCTTCGATGGCATCATCGGTCTGCGACAGGTCAGCGTAGGCGCCTATGCCTCGCCCACGACCATCGTGGCCAAACTGACCAAAATATCGCCTCTGAAACTGGAATTCTCCGTATCCGAAAGCTATGCCCGCGACATCAGGATAGGCACCAACCTCACCTTCAACCTCGAAGGCTCGCTCGAGAACTATCAGGCACAAGTCTATGCGCGCGAGTCGAGCCTCGACATCAACACCCACACACTGACCGTACGCGCCCTCTATCCCAACCCTACAGGCATCATGCCGGGACGCTACGCCTCCATCACGCTGAAGCGACAGGAATTCAAGGACGCGCTGGCCATTCCCTCCGAAGCCATCATCCCCGAAATGGGTAAGGACAAAATCTTCCTGTACCGCTCGGGCAAAGCCGAACCGATGGAAATCATCACCGGCATCCGCACCGAAGCACTCGTACAGGTGGTCAAGGGAATCAACGAAGGCGACACCGTCATCACCTCGGGCATCCAGCAACTGCGCACAGGAATGGACGTGACCATTGATAGAATTAATAATTAAAAATCAAGAATTAATAGTTAGGGACGGAGAGACGACACCACGACCGCCGCTTCTACAGAGCCTGTCAACGCCCTCCCCCGTTCTTCATTATTAATTATCCCTATTAACCGGACTAACATGAACATATCCGAACTAAGCATACGCCGCCCCGTGTTGTCAACGGTACTGACCATCATCATCCTGCTCTTCGGCTTCATTGGTTATACCTACCTCGGTGTGCGCGAATATCCGTCGGTCGATAATCCCATCATCTCCGTGTCCTGCTCATACACGGGTGCCAACGCCGACGTCATCGAAAACCAGATCACCGAACCGTTAGAGCAGAACATCAACGGCATCCCCGGCATCCGTTCGCTGACCAGCGTCAGCCAGCAGGGACAGAGCCGCATCACGGTAGAGTTTGAACTGTCTGTCGATCTGGAGACGGCAGCAAACGACGTGCGCGACAAGGTGTCGCGTGCCCAACGCTACCTGCCCCGCGACTGCGACCCTCCCACCGTGTCGAAGGCAGACGCCGACGCCATGCCCATCCTGATGGTGGCCCTGCAGAGCAACAAACGATCGCTGCTGGAACTGAGCGAGATTGCCGACCTGACCGTGAAGGAACAACTTCAGACCATCTCCGACGTGAGCAGCGTCAGCATCTGGGGTGAGAAGAAATACTCCATGCGCCTGTGGCTCGACCCGACCAAGATGTCCGGCTACGGCATCACGCCTGTCGATGTGAAGAACGCCATCGACCGCGAAAACATCGAACTCCCCTCGGGCAGCATCGAAGGCAATACGACCGAGCTGACCATCCGCACGTTGGGACTGATGCACACACCCGAAGAATTCAACAACCTCATCATCAAGGAAGACGCCAACCGCATCATCCGCTTCAGCGACATAGGCCGTGCCGAACTGGGTGCCGCCGACATCAAGAGCTACATGAAGATGAACGGCGTGCCGATGGTGGGCATAGTCGTTGTGCCCCAGCCCGGTGCCAACCACATCCAGATAGCCGACGCCGTCTATGAGCGCATGGAACGCATGAAGAAGGACCTGCCCGAGGACGTCAGCTACAGCTACGGTTTCGACAACACCAAGTTCATCCGCGCCTCCATCAGCGAGGTAGAGAGCACGGTGTATGAGGCTTTCGTACTGGTTATCATCATCATCTTCCTGTTCCTGCGCGACTGGCGCGTGACGTTGGTGCCCTGCATCGTGATTCCCGTTTCGCTGATCGGAGCCTTCTTCGTGATGTACGTGGCGGGCTTCTCCATCAACGTGCTGACGATGCTGGCCGTCGTCCTGTCCGTCGGTCTGGTGGTGGACGATGCCATTGTAATGACCGAGAACATCTACGTACGTATCGAACGCGGCATGCCGCCGAAGGAGGCCGGTATCGAGGGAGCGAAGGAAATCTTCTTCGCCGTCATCTCCACCACCATCACGCTGGTGGCCGTGTTCTTCCCCATCGTCTTCATGGAGGGAACGACGGGCCGACTGTTCCGTGAGTTCAGCTTCGTCATTTCGGGCTCCATCATCATTTCGTCGTTCGCCGCGCTTACCTTCACGCCGATGCTGGCCACCAAGTTGCTGAAGCGGCAGGAGCAGAAAAATTGGTTTTACCGCAAAACGGAACCTTTCTTCGAAGGAATGAACCGCCTGTACAGCCGTTCGCTGGCCGCCTTCCTGCGCAAGCGGTGGATTGCCATTGCGTTTACCGCTGTCACGTTTGGCGTCATCGTTGTCCTGTGGAACAGCATTCCCGCCGAAATGGCGCCGCTGGAAGACCGCTCGCAAATCAACATCAACACGACCGGTGCCGAAGGTGTCAGCTACGAATACATCCGCGACTACACGGAACGCATCAACGACGTAGTCGATTCCATCATCCCCGATGCCGCTGCCGTCACGGCACGTGTGTCCAGCGGAAGCGGCAACATCCGCATCACGCTGAAAGACATCCGCGACCGCAACTATTCGCAAATGGACGTGGCCGAGAAGCTGTCGCAAGCCGTCAAGCAGGAGACGCAGGCCAGAGCCTTCGTACAGCAGTCGTCATCGTTCGGCGGAAGGCGTGGCAGCATGCCCGTGCAATACGTACTGCAGGCCACCAATATCGAAAAGTTGCAAGAGGTATTGCCCAAGTTCATGGAGCGTGTTTACGAGAACGACGTATTCCAGATGGCCGACGTCAATCTGAAATTCAGCAAACCCGAAGCCCGCATCAACATCAACCGCGACAAGGCGGGAGTTATGGGCATCAGTACCCGAGACATAGCCCAAACCCTGCAATACGGCCTGAGCGGACAGCGCATGGGTTACTTCTACATGAACGGAAAACAATACGAGATTCTGGGCGAAATCAACCGTCAGCAACGCAACAAGCCCGCCTATCTGCTGGGCCTGTATATCCGCAACGACGCGGGCGAAATGATACAGCTGGACAATCTGGTGGAACTGGTTTACGCAACGGCCCCTCCGAAGCTGTATCGTTACAACCGTTTCGTGTCGGCCACCGTCTCGGCCGGACTGGCTGAAGGGAAAACCATCGGTCAGGGACTGGAAGAGATGGACAAGATAGCCGACGAGGTGCTGGACGAAACCTTCCGCACCGCGCTGGCAGGCGACTCGAAGGACTACAGCGAAAGTGCCTCGAGCCTGATGTTTGCCTTCATCCTGGCCATTTTCCTGATTTACCTAATCCTCGCCGCACAGTTCGAGAGTTTCAAGGACCCGCTCATCATCATGCTCACCGTGCCGCTGGCCATTGCCGGAGCACTGATATTCATGTCGATAGGCGGCATCACGATGAACATTTTCAGCCAGATCGGCATCATCATGCTGATAGGATTAGTGGCCAAGAACGGCATCCTGATTGTCGAGTTTGCCAACCAGAAGCAGGAAGCGGGCGAGGACAAGATGCAAGCCATCCGCGACGCCGCCCTGCAACGCCTGCGCCCCATCCTGATGACCAGCGCATCGACCATCATCGGACTGATCCCGCTGGCTTTTGCCAGTGGCGAAGGAGCCAACCAGCGCATCGCCATGGGTACGGCCGTTGTCGGAGGCATGCTCGTCTCGACGCTGCTGACGATGTACATCGTACCCGCCATCTACAGTTATATATCGACTAACCGAAGCAAACGAAAGGAGGAAGAATGAAACGCCTGATATTATCGCTGACTGCCGCCTGCGCCCTACTGACGGTGCAGGCACAGCACATCGCCACATATTCGCTGAAATCGTGCCTCGAACAAGGGCTGATGAACAACTACTCGCTGCGCATCACCCACAACGATGAACAGATCAGCAAGAACAACGCCACGCTGGCCAACGCCGGAGCCCTGCCCACCATCGACCTGACCGGCGGCTACCAGGCCACACTGAACAGCACCGACAGCCGCCTGCGCGAAACGGGCGAGACGGAGAAGACCCGCAATGTGCTGGACCAGACCGTGGACTTAGGCATCGACCTGAACTGGACGCTTTTCGAAGGATTCAACATCTCGACCACTTACCGACAACTGAAGCTGTTGCGCGAACAGGGCGAGACGAACACGCGCATCGCGCTGGAAGACTTCATCGCCTCGCTGGCCGCCGAGTACTACAACTTCGTGCAGCAGAAGATACGCATGAAGAACCTGCTCTACGCCGTGCAGCTGTCGAAGGAGCGCCTGCGCATCGTCGAGGCACGCTACCACATCGGAAACTTCTCGCGACTGGACTACCAGCAGGCCAAGGTGGACTTCAACGCCGACAGCGCCCAGTACATGAAGCAACAGGAACTGCTGCACACCTCGCGCATCAACCTGAACGAACTGATGGGCAACGAAAACGTGGACCAACTCATCATGACGCGCGACAGCCTGATAGACGTCAACGCCACGCTCGACTTCGACGAACTGTGGAACGCCACGCTGACCGTGAACGCCTCGTTGCTGAAAGCCGACCAGAACACGCTGCTGGCACAGATGGACTACAAAAAGGTACGCTCGCGCGACTATCCCTACGTGCGTCTGAACGCCGGCTACGGCTACACCTTCAACAAGTACGACGTCAACAACTACGACCGCCGCAGCAACTTCGGCTTCAACGGCGGAGTG
>CABROZ010000092.1 GCA_902472795.1 uncultured Bacteroides sp.
GATACAATCTTTCATTTCCGACTCACCACAGAAAACACAGAGTTTCACGGAGTTTATAGGGTGAAGTTTCACCGTAATCTTTTAAGGATTAGCGTGTTGCGGTGAAGGATAGATAGGCGAAAAGATAGATACGCGGACGACACGGAAGATGCGGATGAACGCGGATTTAATTTTTAATTGAATGAACGTGAAACTTATCTTTCACCATATATCGCTGATTATCAGTGCAGATTTTCCTGTTGAAAGCGTGAACCCATTTTTCCCTTTTTCTATTTTTATCCGTGTGAATCCGCCCATTCAGCGTCGTCCGCGTATCCATCTTTCACCCACGTCATTCATTTCTAATTATTCACTTTTCATTCCCAAAGTGCCACTTGGCGACCGTAACTACCTACTTTAGCCGCGTCATGTAGGTAGTTAGCCGGCGTAACAAGCCATGCTGTCGGACGTAACAAGCAATGCTGTCGGACGTAACAAGCAATGTCGCCGAGATTAACAAGCAATGCCGCCGGGTTGTGAAAGGAAAGCCGACGGGTATTACAAGCAATCTCCACGAGTATTGCATGTAATTCCCACGAGTATTGCTTGCAATTCCCACGAGTATTGCTTGCAACTTTCCTCAGGCACGGATTACACGGAAAGACACAGAGAAAGAAGAAAAAATGATCTGTGAACTTCCGTGCAATCCGTGCCTGAAAGAAAAGCGGTTCCTTAATTTGACACACCCTCCATATAAATTCCCGTAACTAAAGAAATATGGTTCCCTGACCGGGGAAAATCAGAAAGGATAACCTACGGCAAAATGGAAGGCGAAGTCGCGGCTGAAATCGGGATGGATAATGGGATAACGCTCTGCCCCCTGGGCGGGATTGACCGCCTTCATGCCTCCATCGAAACGCAACACGAAAAAGTCCAGATCGAGGCGCAACCCCAATCCGTATGCCACCGCAATCTGCTTATAGAACTTGTTAAAGCGGAACTGCCCTCCGGGCTGGTCCTTATAATCGCGTAACGTCCAGATGTTTCCGGCATCGACAAACACCGCGCCCCGGAACTTCCAGAACAGGCGGGTGCGATATTCGATGCTGGCATCGAGCTTGATGTCTCCGGTCTGATTCAGAAAATTGCCGTCGCCGGGAAAGGTACCGGGGCCTAAATCGCGCACCGACCAACCACGTACACTGTTGGCGCCTCCCGAAAAATAACGTTTCTCCAACGGAACTACGGTGGCATTTCCATAGGGCACCGCTATGCCTCCGCCAATATGGAAAGCCAAGGAATTGCGATTGTCAATCACGATGTTCTTGGCATAGTCGATGTCACCCTTCACATACTGGGCAAACGGGATATTGAGCAACGTGTATTCACCGTTCTCATTCTTTTTCATGCCTACCGTGCGTCCCAACAGGTATAACAGGTTGCCCGCCGACTCGATATTGAAACGTACCGAATACGAGTCGCCTATCAAGGTATTGTTCATCAAGGCACGCCCCGCACTGTTGTAAACGAAGCTATAGCCTGTGCGGACTATCAGCCGGTCTTCGTAGTTATACTTCAGGATATAGTTCTCATCTTTTTCCAAGTATTGCTCTTCGAATTCCTGCGAAATCCAAGGCATATAGAGGTAATTGATATCGAGCAAATCGATGCGATGCTGCATGTTACTGCGCTGCATGCCCCATTTATAGCTCCAACTGCCCGAAGCAATGATCCGGGTGAATTCGGGACGGAACTGATAATTGTATTGCAGGCCGAACTCCGTACTGGCCCTGATCTTCCTCCGGAAATCGGACGACAGGAACGGGAAGAGGAAACGTGGGAAGTTGATGGTTGTCTCGGCACCGAGTTCCGTATAGTCTTCGTCACGATAACTGCCCTGCAAACCGGATACAGCCTCGTAGGCTCCACGCAACTTTACCATAAACAATTCCGACCCCTTAAATAAGTTCCGGTGCTGGAAGGAAACAGAAGCGGCCGCACCCAGGTCGCCCGCGGAATTGGTGCCCTCCAGCTCGAACGCAACGGACTGCTGCTTGCTCTTGGTCAGCATCACGTACGTATTCAGAAAAGAACTGTCGTTCCGCTGCACCTCAAAAAAACGGATATTGGTATATTTCAACGCCTGCAAACGCCCGAAATTGGAATAAGTGCGCTGCACGTCGTGTTCATTGTACAAATGTCCCGGCGCAAAATGCAAACAGTTGAGCAGAACCTGAGGACGCAGAGACAACTTGTCTTTGTAATAGATCGGGTAGCCCTTATAGTGGATTGAATCGTTCACCTCGATGCTGCTCAAGGCAGATGACTGCAACACATTGTAATCGGTAACGAAGCTGACCTTATCGATTGTGTATTGCGGGTGTGGCTGCGACGGCGCATCTGCGCTTCCTTTATACAAAGCCAGGTGCAGGGTCAGGTCCACTTTAAAGGAATTTTTTACGGTGTCTGCCGTATAAGTCAGATAATCTTTATTGAACTTGTAGTATCCGTGACGCAGCAGGTTGTCGGTGATGCGTTGCCTCTCCACGTCGAGCAGGTTCACGTCCAGCAGCATTCCTTCTTTCAGATACGTATCTGCCGAATCCAGCTTCATGTATTCCCACACCTTCTCATCAGGAATATCATAATTCAAAGTCCGCACCCGATAAGGCTTGCCCGTCGTCACTCGATATGTCAGCTTAACCTTTTTCCCCTTGAACTGCGGAACTGCTGCTACAGTGGCACCCATGTACCCCATGTTGCGGACAGCCTTTTCGATTTCACCCTTTGTACGATCCGCCTCTTCCGCGCTGTATATGACCGGCGCATCCCCTATCCTACGCAACATACGGTTGATCCAGCGCGTACTGTCGCGCCCGGACATGTTATAAATATAGAGTTGGGTCTTTACCAGGCTGAACCATTTGGAATTGGGATTTTGCCGGATGAAAAACGTCAGATCGGAAGGCCTTACCTCCTTGTTGTCGGTATGGATGTGCACTTCATCCAGCAAATACGAACCCTCCGGAACATACCTGGTGGAAGAACACGACACCAGCAACAGGGCAATAACGGCAAACAATGCAAGGCGTAAGTATTTATTCATTCCCGGACTTTATCAAAGTGGCGCATTAAACAAGCACAAATATAGTACATTCTTTTCATATTCGGGATAAAAACGACAGAAGAGTTCTGAGTTTTTGATTATCTAAAAATTATCGTGTATTTTTGTCCGGGATTCAAGTTGACGGGTTGGCAAGGTGACGAGTTGACAAGGTGTTTCAAGCAGCACACTGTATCAGGCAGGACGTTCCGGTCTTGTAGCCTTGTTGACTGAGCCTTGTCAACTAATAAGCCGAACACTTGAGAAACTTAAATCAATAAGATAAAAAATGGCATTAAGCAAGAACCGCATCAAATACATCCATTCGTTGGATTTGAAAAAAAAGCGCAAAGAGGAAAATGTATTTTTAGCCGAAGGCCCCAAGCTTGTAGGAGACTTGCTGGGACACTTCCATTGTCGGTTCCTGATAGGCACCCACGAATGGATTGCATCGCAAAAGCACCTGGCAGCAGAGGACATCACAGAAGTGACGGAAGAAGAACTTTCGCGTGCCAGCCTGCAAAAAGCTCCCCAACAGGTACTGGCCGTCTTCGACCAGCCACAAACATCCATCGACCCTATGGCCGTGCAACGCTCCCTCTGCCTGGCTCTCGATGACGTTCAGGATCCGGGAAATTTAGGAACCATCGTACGTCTGGCCGACTGGTTCGGCATAGAAGACATCTTCTGTTCGCCCAACTCGGCCGACATCTACAATCCGAAAGCCATACAGGCTACCATGGGAGGAATTGCACGGGTCAGGGTTCACTACACCCCGCTTCCGGAGCTTCTGCAATCGCTAAAAGACGTGCCCGTGTTCGGCACCTTCCTGGACGGGGAAAACATATACGGGCAACCGCTGTCGGACCACGGACTTATCATCATGGGGAACGAAGGAAAAGGAATCAGCCGCGAAGTAGAGCGACTCGTCAACCGGAAACTGTATATACCCAATTATCCTGCCAACCGCGCTACCTCCGAATCGCTGAACGTAGCCATCGCTACAGCAGTCGTCTGCGCCGAGTTCCGGCGACAGGCTGCATGGCCTTGAAGTCGAAAGGGTAAAGCAAATAAGGCACCAACCCGCCCTCACTGCCTTCCGGGAATAAACTGATCACTCCCGGAAGCCATTCCACGTCTTCGGGTTCACCCTCCAGCGGAAAAACCCGAACGACATATCCATCCTCGACTTCCACCACATGTTGCCTCAGATAACCGGCTTCGGGCAGAAACACATAATGGGAAGCATATCTCTTCATTATTTCTCCTTGGCTTTCAACGGAACGAGCTGTTGCTTCTTCAAGCCGTTATTTGGCAGTCTCTGACGTCTGTCCGAATTCGACGTCGAAGTCTTCCGTACCGACGATGCCCCGCTCTCGCCCGGACGAGGACGGGTACGGACTTTCTGTTCCTGAGGCGACACGGCCTCTTGTTTGTCCGGAACAGTACCGGCTTTCGTTACACTGTCCTTCCGCAACGAATCGGCACGCAACGAATCGGCCTGCAACGTATCGCTTGCCGCAACGACCAACGAATCTTTTGCATGATAGCGCATCAGCGAAATCCGGTCGAGCAACAGAGGGGAAGAAACATCCTGCCGCGGATCATATACGAAACCGCGCACTTCCTTTATCTTACCCAACGTATCGGCATAGAGGGTCAGCGTATGCGTGCCGGGGCTCAGAATGCGTTGCACTCCACTGACAATGGTATCTTTGAGATATACCACCTGCATCCCCATGACCGGCATCAGCTGTGGATCGGCCTTTTTCTCCGACCAATTGAAACGCACGCTCCAACGCAATGTATCGCGACTCTTGAAATTGGAATCGGAAGGTATCTGAAAGGTGAGCTTATTGTCCAACGGCATACCCGTCAACTGGTAAATGCGCTGTCCGAACCACACATCCACACTGTCGCCCGGACGTGATTCCTTCGGACGGTCTTCCCGCAGGGCTATCAGATGGTTTATCCCGTCTCTCTCGGCCTTCAAGCGCTGGTTAACCTTCTCATACACTTTTGTCAGCGCTTCCGGATTGCGGGCAAACCACACCATCGACGAATCGAACTGTGCCTGGGTAATGCCATACTTCTTAAAGACAGACTCGATATACAATACCTTCTTATAAGAATCATTGTACGGAATATCCTCGCCCATTGCCTTGGCTATGTGATAATCATAAAGCACGTTCTCCATTTCGGCATCGGTCAATACCGTATCCGGCCTTTCCACCTGACACGCAGCCAGACAGAAGGCAGACAGAACAATGCTATACCATCGAATCCGAATCATTCCTTTCCTGATTTTGTCGTCACAGCATGATAAGCTTCATTCAAGTATTTGCTATAGAACAGCAGCAATGCAATGATGCCGCAACTGATGGCCGCATCAGCAAAATTGAATATAGGACTGAAAAATATAAAATGATCTCCTCCTATGAACGGCATCCATTGCGGCCAGTCGGTTTCGATAATGGGGAAATAGAACATATCGACCACCTTGCCGTAAAACAAAGGAGCATATCCGCCCTCTGCCGGCATGAAAGACGCAATCTGTGCATGGGTACTTTCATTGAATATGACCCCATAAAAAACGCTGTCGATAATGTTCCCCAAGGCACCCGTCAGAATCAAAGAGATGCAGACAATGAAACCCGTCTTCATCCCATGCTTCACAAACTTATACAGGAACCACCCGATCAATGCCACTGCAACAATGCGGAAGGAAGTCAAAAACAGCTTTCCGAATATCTCCATGCCGAAAGCCATCCCGTTATTCTCGGTAAAGTAGATATAGAACCAGTCTGTCACCCGGATGCTCTCATGCCAATACATGTGAGTCTTGATCCAGACTTTGATAATCTGGTCTATAATCAATACCGAGAATATAACGAGCAAGGCTATACGGCCTTTCGTAAGAAACTTACTCATTTATTTCTTTCCGTTGTTTTTAGCTTCAATACTCAACGTTGCATGAGGTACGGCACGCAGACGCTCTGCGGGAATCAGTTTGCCCGTCTCACGGCAAATGCCGTAGGTCTTGTTCTCGATACGTACCAATGCAGCCTGCAGCCCTTGAATAAACTTCAACTGACGCTGAGCCAGACGTGTTGTTTCCTCCTTTGACAACGTATTGGCACCTTCCTCCAGCACTTTATAAGTAGGCGAAGTGTCATCCGTATCATTTCCATCGGCACCTGTCAGACTTGCTTTCAGCAAATCATAATCGCGCTGTGCCAATTCCAGCTTTTCCATTATAATGGCACGGAATTCTTCCAATTCAGCATCTGAATATCTTGTCTTTTCTGCCATAGCTTTAGAATTTTATTTGGGTTCTTCTGATTTCGATTTTCCGATATATTGTTAAGCCTTAGACGCTTCTTTTTCTACACTTACGTACAGGGAGAAATCGTCGAAGTTCAACTCTGTTCCGTTTTCTACCTCATCGGCAAGTGTAAGCGAGGTACCTAAAACTTGGTTACAAATATAGTCTTTATATTCGGTTACCGCATCATCTGTCTGCTGATTTTTTGATAGGGTGATCCGAATTTTATCTGTTATTTCAAATCCGCTCGACTTACGCAGATTCTGAATACGGTTTACCAATTCACGGGCCACGCCTTCACGACGAAGTTCTTCGGTCACTGTCACTTCCAAAGCAACAGTCAGCTTGCCCTCGTTGGCTACCAACCAGCCGGGAATATCTTCGCTGAAGATTTCTACATCGCTCGTTTCGATAACAGCATCGCCGCCATCCAGATGGAAGGTGTACGATCCGTTCTTTTCCAGTTCGGCAATGGCCTCCTGCGACATTTCGGCTACTTGCGCAGCCACAGCCTTCATCTGCTTGCCAAACTTCGGACCAAGTTTCTTGAAATCGCATTTCACCCTCTTGACCAGCACTCCGGCAGCGCCATCCACAAACTTGATTTCCTTCACGTTGACCTCGTTCATAATCAGCGATTTCACAGCCTCGATGTGGGCACGTTGTTCCTCATCCACTACCGGAATCATAATGCACTGTAGCGGCTGACGCACCTTGATGTTCACCTTACGGCGCAGAGCCAACACCATCGAAGTAACGTCCTGAGCCATCTGCATACGGGCTTCCAGTTCCTTGTCGATCATGCCTTCCTGACATACCGGGAATTTGGCCAAGTGTACGGAAACCACGTTGTCGCGTCCCGTGACGGCAATCAGATCCATGTAGAGCATATCGGCATAGAAAGGAGCGATAGGAGCCATCAGTTTGGCAACAGTCTCCAGACAGGTATATAGCGTCTGATAAGCCGACAACTTGTCTTGGGTAAACTCTCCGCCCCAGAAACGCTTACGATTCAGACGGACGTACCAGTTGGACAGGTTGTCATTCACAAAATCAGAAATCAGACGCCCTGCCCGTGTCGGCTCGTAGTCATTGTAGCATGCGTCCACATTCTTAATCAACGTGTTCAGTACGGAAAGGATCCAGCGGTCAATCTCCGGACGTTCTGCCATCGGCACGTCAGCTTCCTTATACTCAAATCCGTCCACATTGGCATAAAGAGCAAAGAAAGAATATGTATTATAGAGCGTGCCGAAGAACTTACGGCGTACTTCTTCCACTCCTTCCACATCGAACTTCAGGTTGTCCCACGGCGACGAATTGGTAATCATGTACCAGCGCAGAGGATCGGAACCGTATTTCTCGATGGTCGTAAACGGATCGACTGCATTGCCCAGACGCTTCGACATCTTATTGCCGTTCTTGTCAAGAACCAGACCATTGGAAATGACGGTCTTGTAGGCTACGCTATCGAATACCATCGTTGCAATGGCATGCAACGTAAAGAACCAGCCACGCGTCTGATCGACACCTTCGGCGATGAAGTCTGCCGGATAGACCTGATGCGTATCAAGCAGTTCCTTGTTCTCGAACGGATAGTGAATCTGCGCATAAGGCATGGAACCGGAATCGAACCATACGTCTATCAAGTCCGATTCACGCTTCATGGGCTGACCGTCCTTCGAAACCAAGATAATCTCATCGACATACGGACGATGCAAATCTATCTTGTCGTAATTCTCTTTGGTATATACGCCCGGCACAAAGCCTTTGTCCTTGTAGGGATTGCTCTTCATCACACCGGCTGCTACTGCCTTTTCAACCTCGGCATAGAGTTCTTCAACCGACTCGATGCACTTTTCTTCCGTGCCGTCCTCGGTACGCCAGATTGGAAGCGGAGTACCCCAATAGCGCGAACGGCTGAGGTTCCAGTCGTTCAGATTCTCCAGCCACTTGCCGAAACGTCCCGTACCGGTGCTTTCCGGTTTCCAGTTGATGGTTTTGTTCAATTCCATCATGCGCTCCTTGCAGGCCGTACTGCGGATGAACCAGCTGTCCAGCGGATAGTAGAGCACCGGTTTGTCTGTACGCCAGCAATGCGGATAGTTGTGAACATGTTTCTCGATCTTGAATGCCTGATTGGCGGCTTTCATCATCATACAGATGTAGAAGTCGAGCGACTCGGCTGCCTGCGCTGCCTTTTCGTCGTACTTGCCATCTACGGTAAATTGCGGGTCGTAAGCGTTTTTCACCCAACGACCCTGATATTCCTTGTAGGCATCCACATCGACACATTCGGCCACAAACTTCTCGTCTAATTCGTCCAACAGGTAGAACTTACCGGTCAGATCGACCATCGGACGGGTTTCGCCGCGCTTGTTGATCATGAACAGTGAAGGAATGCCGGCTGCACGCGCCACGTTGGCATCGTCGGCACCAAAAGTCGGTGCGATGTGCACGATACCCGTACCGTCTTCGGTCGTCACATAGTCGCCGGGGATGACCCGGAATGCCTTGGCCGATGCTTCACGCCAATTACCGTTTTCATCCAGTTCGGTCGGTTTCACCCAAGGAATCAGCTGTTCGTACTCCATGCCGACCAGGTCGGTACCCTTGTACTCGCCGACGACCTTGAACGGGATCAGCTTATCACCGGGCTTATAGTCCTCTAATGCAAGGCCTTCCGCCTTTTTATTGAAGTGTGCATAGAGCAGTGCCTTGGCCAGAACGACCGTCATCTTTTCGCCTGTATAGCCATTGTATGTCTGAACGGCTACATAGTCGATCTTCGGCCCCACGCAGAGAGCCGTATTGCTGGGCAACGTCCACGGAGTAGTAGTCCAGGCAATGAAGTAAGGAGTTCCCCACGCTGCCATTTCGGGTTTCGGGTTCTTCATTTTGAACTGACCGACCACCGTCAGGTCCTTCACGTCGCGATAGCATCCCGGCTGGTTCAGCTCGTGCGAGCTCAAGCCGGTACCGG
>CABROZ010000093.1 GCA_902472795.1 uncultured Bacteroides sp.
CGTGCTCGACGAGTTCGGCTGGGAGCCCGTCCACCTGATGAGCAAGGAAGGACTGGCGCTGCTCAACGGCACCCAGTTCATGAGTGCCAACGGTGTGTTCGCCATCCTCAAGGCCCGGCGCCTCAGCAAGAAGGCCGACCTCATCGCCGCCCTGTCGCTCGAAGCCTTCGACGGGCGCATCGACCCCTTCATGGACTGCATCCAGCAGATACGCCCTCATCAGGGACAGATAGAGACAGGCGCAGCCTTCCGCACGCTGTTGGAGGGCAGCGAACTCATCGCCCGGCCCAAACAGCATGTGCAAGACCCTTATTCGTTCCGTTGCATTCCGCAGGTGCACGGCGCCACCAAGGACGCCATCCGCTACGTGTCGTCGGTGTTGCTCACCGAAATCAACTCGGTGACGGACAACCCCACCATCTTCCCCGACGAGGACTGCATCATCTCCGGGGGTAACTTCCACGGTCAGCCGCTGGCCATCTCGTACGATTTCCTGGGTATCGCCTTAGCCGAGCTGGGCAACATCTCCGAGCGACGCATTGCCCAGCTCATCATGGGCCTGCGCGGGTTGCCCGAGTTCCTTGTGGCCAATCCGGGGCTGAACTCCGGCTTCATGATACCGCAGTATGCAGCCGCCTCGATGGTCAGCCAGAACAAGATGTACTGCTACGCCGCCAGCAGCGACTCCATCGTGTCGAGCAACGGGCAGGAGGACCACGTCAGCATGGGCGCCAATGCCGCCACCAAGCTCTTCCGCATCATGGACAATCTGGAGCACATCCTCAGCATCGAGCTGATGAACGCCGCGCAGGGTATCGAGTTCCGCCGTCCGCTCAAGACGTCGCCCCTGCTGGAACGCTTCCTGCACGAGTACCGCAAGGAAGTGCCTTTTGTGAAAGACGACATCGTGATGTATAAGGAAATTCACAAAACCGTCGCGTTCCTGAACCGGACGAAGTTTGATTACTGAATGATATAATTTTTATTAATCTTTTGACGATAGAAAGAAAACTCACTTTTTATATTGAGTTTTCTTTCTATCTTTGCTTCGTTTAATTTTCAACATGGAATCCATAGTAATGGGTTTGTACAGAGAGAGAGCATCGATATGGAAGAAAATACGAAGAATCCTGCCCCGCGGGCTGAACTGAAAAAACGAATCATCGACAGTTCGCTCGAGGCATTTACAAAACATGGCATCAAGAGTATCACGATGGACGAGATAGCCTCCTCGTTGGGCATCTCGAAACGTACCCTCTACGAGGTGTTTTACGATAAGGAGACACTGCTGGAAGCATGCGTGCTTCGCCGCCAGGAAATGGAGGAACAGTACCTGAAGGAGGTACAGGCCGTAGCCGGCAACGTGTTGGAAGTGATCTTGAAGCTTTTCCAGTACAGCATCGAGCAGTTTCATGCCACCAATAAGAAATTTTTTGAGGATATAAAGAAGTATCCGCGGGTGGCTGAGCTGATGATGAACCGTCACAACCGCAACTCGGAAGAGGCCATCCGTTTCTTCGAGGAAGGCGTTTCGCAAGGTTTCTTCCGCGATGATGTCAATTTTGAGATCATGAGCCTGCTTGTACGCGAACAGCTGGACTTGCTGATGAACACGGACATTTGTCAGAAGTATTCGTTCCTCTCTGTTTACGAAACAATTATGTTTACTTATCTGCGTGGCATCTCGACCGTCAGGGGGGCGCAGGTCTTGGAAAACTTTATCTGTGAATATCGTAGAAACAAGCGATAACGTTTCCTGCATTTTTCGTACTTTTGCCCTCCTCTAAGGAGTAAGTATGGAAAAAAATGCATTGAAATATACCGCTATCTGGGTCTTCCTTGTGCTGGGTGGGCTATTGCTGATGCACCTGCTGCCCGACCTGACCATTGGCGGGCATAAGCTGAGGCGGGTCGATCTGCTGAGCGACGTGCGTCCGCCTGCTGTTCCGCTCGAAGAACCCGATACGCTGCCGCCTCCGCCGCCCAAGCCGAAGCCGGCCTTTGTCGATACGTGCCGTACGGGCATGACCTGCATCGAAGACTACAGCGATTCCGCCATGCGTGGCATGGCTCCTTTCTACCGGGCACTGGACGAATTGTCGTCCCGCTCGCGCCGGGCGGTGCGCATCGCCTACTTCGGCGATTCCTTTATCGAAGGCGACATCCTGACTGCCGATTTGCGCGAGATGCTGCAGCGCAAGTACGGTGGCCGTGGGGTAGGTTTTGTGCCCATCACTTCCATCGTCAGCGGGTTCCGCCCCACCGTACGCCATACCTTTGGCGGTTGGGAAAGCCATTCGGCAATGGACACGGTGGCTTTCGACAAGAGCCGGCAGGGTATCTCCGGCCATTACTTCATTCCCGGCCCCGGTGCCTATGTCGAGCTGAAGGGGCAGAGCAGATATGCCTCTCTGCTGGATACGTGCCGGCGTGTCTCCATCCTGTTCTATAATAAGGGCGAAACCACCATCACGGTGCGTGTCAACCGCAACGAACCCGTTTCTGAAACGTTTCAGCCCACCGGCGGTCTGCAGGCGATGACCGTAGAAGGCCGCATCGGATCGGTCCGCTGGACGGTGGATCGGGCCGACTCTACGCTGTTCTATGGCGCAACGATGGATGGCGACGCGGGCATTGCGGTAGATAATTTCTCGCTGCGCGGTACGTCGGGACTCTCTCTGCGCTCCATACCGATGCATACGCTGCGCGAATTTGACCGCGAACGTCCGTACGACCTCATTGTTCTTCAGTACGGGCTGAATGTGGCTACCGAGCTTGGCCGAAATTACGATAAATACATAGCCGGCATGCATACCGCGCTGGAGCACCTGAAGGAAGCCTTTCCGCAGGCCGGCATCCTGATTGTGGGCGTGGGCGACCGCGACTACAAGACCGAAGAAGGCGAGTTGCGAACCATGCCGGGAGTAAAGAACCTGATGCGTTATCAGCAGAATCTGGCGGCCGATGCCGGCGTGGCATTCTGGAATCTGTTCGAGGCCATGGGTGGCGATGGCAGCATGGCACGACTGGTGGAGGCGAAACCTGCAATGGCCAATTACGACTATACACACATCAACTTCCGCGGCGGAAAGCATCTGGCAAAATTGCTGTACGAAGCGCTGGTTTACGGAAAGGAACAGTATGACAGGAGGCGTGCTTATGAAGAAACGGAACCTTGACAAGCTGCCGGCCGGGTGGCGCAACGCATTGTGCTGCTTGGTGTGGATGCTGATTGCCGTGCCGGTGGTGCAGGCTCAGGATGCCGTGCCGCTTTGCCCCATGCCGGACGTGGTGGCGGTCGGTGCCGATACATTGCCGGTCTGCTCCATGCGTACCGATACCATTGCTCTGCCGCGGCTGACGTATCCGGCTGCTTTCCGGCAGTTGGCCGACAACGTACTGACCGACAGTCTGGGCGTCCTCGACCCGATCTGGGAGCAGTTGAGGCTGCGTCACTTGGGCGTCGTGACGGACACGTTGCGCATCGTCCACGTGGGCGACAGCCATATCCGCGGACATATCTTCCCACGCACGGTAGGCGAAGCGATGCAGCGCGATTTTGGTACGGTCAGTTATACCGACGTCGGCATTAACGGGGCGTTTTGCGTCACCTTTACCCGTCCCGACCGTATAGACCAGATAGCCGAGCTGCATCCGGACATGCTGATACTGTCGTTCGGTACCAACGAGAGCCATAACCGTCGATACAACTCCATGACTCACTACAGGCAGATAGATGACCTGGTGCGTATGCTGCGCGAACGTTTGCCGGAGGTGCCCATGCTGATGACGACCCCTCCCGGCTCGTACGAAAGCTTCCGCCAAAGCCGGCGCCGTCGTACCTATAAGATCAATCCCCGTACCGATAGGACCGTGCAGACCATCCGCCGCTATGCCGACGACAACGGTCTGGCCGTCTGGGACCTGTACAATATTGCAGGAGGTGTCAGACGCGCCTGCCTGAACTGGCAGGAGGCCGGCCTGATGCGCCCCGACCATGTGCACTATTTGCCCGAGGGCTATCGTCTGCAGGGCGAGATGCTGTATCAGGCTCTGCTGAAGGCTTACAACGATTATTGCATGGGGATAAGATAAGATTTGATGAAACTCTAAATTCAGTTGTTCTATGGATGATTTGTTTTCCTGGCTCCATATCGACGTGACGCGTTTGCGCGATGTCTTTGTGTACGATCCGCATTCGCCGATGATCTTCAGCAGTGGCATTTTTCTCTGGCTGTTTGCGGCCTTTATCGTCGTCTATCTGCTGTTGCAGCGTCGTACGACGGCCCGGCTGATGTTTGTCACGTTGTTCTCGTATTATTTCTATTATAAAAGCAGCGGTACCTATTTCTTTTTGCTGGCCGTCGTCACCGTAAGCGACTTCCTGCTTGCCCTGCTGATGGAACGTACGGTGACCCGCTGGAAACGCAAGCTGTGGGTGGTCGTCAGTCTGTGTGTCAACCTGGGCTTGCTGTGCTACTTCAAATACACCAATTTCCTGCTCGAATGCTGGGCATCGCTGACGGGCGGCACCTTCTCCATGCTGGACATCTTCCTGCCTGTGGGCATTTCGTTTTTCACCTTCCAGTCGCTGAGCTACACCATCGATGTGTATCGGCGCGAGATAAAGCCGCTCACCAATTTGCTCGATTACGCATTCTATGTATCCTTCTTCCCGCAATTAGTGGCGGGTCCCATTGTGCGTGCCCGCGACTTTATCCCGCAGATCCGCCGCCCGTTGTTTGTTTCCAACGAGATGCTGGGGCGCGGCATCTTTCTGATAGTGAGCGGCTTGTTTAAGAAGGCGGTGATATCCGATTATATCAGCGTCAACTTTGTAGAGCGCATTTTCGATAACCCTACGCTCTATTCGGGGGTAGAGAACCTGATGGGGGTGTATGGCTATGCGTTGCAAATCTATTGCGACTTTTCGGGCTATAGCGATATGGCGATAGGAATAGCCTTGTTGCTTGGTTTCCATTTCAATATCAACTTTGATTCGCCCTATAAATCGGCCTCGGTCACCGAGTTCTGGCGCCGTTGGCACATCTCGCTGTCCAGTTGGCTGCGCGACTATCTGTACATCTCGCTTGGAGGCAACCGGAAGGGGAAGGTGCGGCAGTACGTCAACCTGATTATTACCATGTTTCTGGGTGGGCTGTGGCATGGTGCTTCCTGGAACTTTGTGCTGTGGGGGGTGCTCCACGGTGTGGCCTTGGCGGTGCATAAGTTCTGGATGTCGCTGACGGGGCGCAAGAAGGGCGAGCAGAGTCATGGCATCCGGCGTTTCTTCGGGGTGGTCGTCACTTTCCACTTCGTATGTTTCTGCTGGATCTTCTTCCGCAATGCCGACTTCGCTACGTCGGTCGATATGCTTCGTCAGATTTTTACCGTGTTCCGTCCGCAACTGTTGCCGCAGCTGCTGGCCGGCTATTGGGAAGTGTTTGCCCTGATAGGGCTGGGGTATGTGCTGCACTTCCTGCCTGACAGCTGGGAACGTGCCTGTACAAAAACAGTCATCCGCCTCCCCCTGCTGGGAAAGGCGGTACTGATGATTGCACTGATTTATTTGGTCATTCAGATGAAGAGTTCGGATATCCAGCCCTTCATTTATTTCCAGTTCTGATCTGCCGCTATCAGTCTATTTCTATCTCGTCGAGGAAGAGGAAGGCGGGATTGCCTGCTCCGTTGTGTCCCTTGGGCAATACGGCAGGTCTCAGGGTGAGTTGTACATAGCGCGTCCGTACGGGGGCGAAGTCGATGCTGTAGTCTTCGATGCCTCTTGTATCGGGCGCAGTCTTCACGGGGAATGTTTTGGTGGCTATTTCGCGGTACGACTGTCCGTCGTCGGAGATGGCTACGTGCATCTCGCTGCATCCCATGATCCAGTCGCCCAAAGATACGAAGGCATGAGTTTCGGCACGTCTGATTTCGTCTCCGCTTGTTCCTAAGTCGATCACAGCCGTGATGTCTCCGCCGATGAAACCGAGCCATTCGCCCGAGGCAAAGTTGTCACTGCCCCGTTGTCCGTCAACCAGCATGGAGGCTCCCGCATACGTATATTTCGGAGATGGCTGTATGCCGGTCAGCTGAATAGGGCAGAGTGTGGCTTTGTTGAAGAAGAAATCGCGCTGCAGCACTTTGCTATCGTTTCCGTCCGCACGGATGGCGATGGCTTTCAGTTGGGTTGTCTGATCGATGCTGATGCCTGCTGTGTCGTATGGCTGGGAGGTCTCGTTGGGTTGGCTGCCGTCGAGGGTATAGTAAATAGGGGCATTGTCAACGGTGTTCAAGGTGATCAGGGCTGATTTCTTCGATGCTTTTCCGGTTGGGGCAGGTGAGATTTCGGCCCGGATGTCGAAGATGTGTTTGGCATAGTTCAGTCCGTCTCTTTGATAAAGTTGGATAAGAGAGAGTAGGCGTTTTACAAAGTCATTGTAATCTTTCTTCTCAGGTTGTGTCCACTGTACTTCGGCAAGGGCGGCCATACGTGGAAGCACCATGTACTCTACCTGTTCGGGTGACAGTATGTATTCGGTCCACAAGTTGGCCTGTGCTCCCAGAATGTGTTTCTTCTGTTGGTCGTTGAGGCCCTCAGTAGGCTCAAGACTATATACTTTTTCTACCGGAACATATCCTCCGATGGCATCGTAAGGCTCGTTGGCCTTGTCGGTACTCTGGAAGTAATCGAAGTAGCAATAGGTGTTCGGTGTCATGATGACGTCGTGTCCCATTTGGGCCGCTTTGATGCCTCCTGCACTGCCTCTCCACGACATGACGGTGGCGTTGGGGGCTATGTCGCCTTCCAGAATTTCGTCCCATCCGATGATTTGTCTTCCTTTCTCATTCAGGAACTTCTCGATGTGTGCCATGCAATAGCTTTGTAAACGATCTTCTGCACTGTGCTCTTTGTCGGCTTTCAGTCCTTTGGTACGGATTAAGGCCTGACACTTGGGGCACTTTTCCCAGCGGGTGCGTGGAGCTTCGTCGCCTCCGATATGGATGTATTTCGATGGGAAAATATCGATAATCTCTGTCATTACATCCTCCAGAAATGGTAAAGTCTTTTCGTTTCCGATGCAAAGCACGTCTTCGAATACACCCCAAAGGGGAGACACTTCATACGGGCCTCCGGTGCAACCTAATTCGGGGTAGGCTGCAAGGGCAGCCAGCATGTGTCCGGGAAGGTCTATTTCGGGGATAACGGTGATGTAGCGTTCTTGTGCATAGCGTACGATTTCGCGTGCTTCATCCTGGGTGTAGAAACCACCGTAGGGCGTGTTGTCGTATTGGTCGGTATTGTGTCCGATGACGGTACGGTTCCGGACGGAACCTATTTCGGTCAGTTTCGGATATTTCTTGATTTCGATTCGCCAGCCCTGGTCTTCGGTGAGGTGCCAGTGTAGGGTATTCATGTTGTGCAGAGCCAGCAAGTCGATGTACTCTTTGACAAATTCCACGGGGAAGAAGTGCCTTCCTACATCTAACATCATGCCTCGGTAGTGGAACCGTGGAGCATCGTTAATCTCGCCTGCGGGTAGCAGAATGGTAGCTCCCTGGGCCACGGCTGGGATGGACTTGCGCAGTGTCTGTATGCCGTAGAATACGCCGTTCTCGGTCTGTCCTTCGATGCAGACACCTTCTGCCGAGGTTGTTAGCTTATATCCTTCGGCATCGGTTATTTCGTTGTTGAGTCCCAGAACGATGCTTCCTTTGGCTGTTTCGCCTTCTTTCAGGGCCTTGGTCTGGAGTGTATAGCCGGTCGATTGCGCGATATATTCGGCTAAAAATTCAGCATTGCGTTTTAGTAGCGGATTGTTCTCCGGATAGGCTATCGTGGTGTTGCGTGTCAGCTTGAACGGAGAGTCTTGTGTCAGGTTGACCTCTTGCGGAAGGGGAACCACGGAGTAGGAGGCTTGTTGCTCGTTCGAAGCACAGGCGGCAAAGGCCAATGCGATAATGGGCAGAAGGAACTTTTTCATGGCGTTAGCTTTTAATTGATTCACTTGCAAAGTTATTAAAATCCGGCAAAATGTATGTATCGGCGTTCTTAAAATATTGGAGCGCCTCATTCGATGTATTCCGTTCATTCTATTCTTCTTTTCGATTTCTCCTTGCTTGGTTTTTCCCTTTTCCTTGCTTAGTCTCCCTCTTTTCCCCGTCAAGTTGTCTTCATTTGTTCGCCAAGAGGCCTTCTTTCCCTCTCTTTCCTCCTTTCTTTCCCAGCCTTCCCCTTCCTCCTCCTCTTTTCCCCTCTTTTTCTTCCCTGCTTCCTTTTCGCGCGCGCATGTGAGTATATAATGTATGCCCGTATTCTTCCCGTTCGTACTGCCTGTCAAAAACATGTTCTACAACATGGTTATAAATCAGCAACTTAGCAAAAAGATGCCCAAAAAGATTAAAAAAAGTGTGGAATATATTTGGAGTGTATGTGAAAACCGACTACTTTTGCACCCGCTTTCGAGAACGAGAGCAGCGACGAAATGACATTCTGAAAGATGCGGATCGAACGAATCGCAAGTTTGATCGGTATTCCGCTTGCATTCTGCAAGGAAAGCGAGCCGGCCGCCAACCTTTGTCAAGCTCTGCTTCACAAAGTAGCCCCGAAAAAGAAAATCGAAAAAAAACTTCGAAAAGATTTGGAAGATATGTGATAAAGTCCTTATCTTTGCATCCGCTTTCCGAAAGAAAAGCCTTCGTCAAGAAGAAGCGATCTATGAAGAGATTACATAAACAATACGTAGTACAAGAGCGGAGAGATGAAGATTGCAAGATCTGATTTCTCCGGGTAAAGAAGAACCGTCAATGCTCTTTCCTTTATATATAAAGAAAGAGCGAAATTGAGAACTTCGGTAAATCAATCGGTCGTCCTGAACAGAGCAAATGCCGACAGGCAACTGTCGGAAAAGATATTCTTACAATGAAGAGTTTGATCCTGGCTCAGGATGAACGCTAGCTACAGGCCTAACACATGCAAGTCGAGGGGCAGCATGATTGAAGCTTGCTTCAATTGATGGCGACCGGCGCACGGGTGAGTAACACGTATCCAACCTTCCGCTGACTCGGGGATAGCCTTTCGAAAGAAAGATTAATACCCGATAGCACAGGATTTCCGCATGGATTTCCTTTTAAAGGATTCCGGTCAGCGATGGGGATGCGTTCCATTAGATAGTTGGCGGGGTAACGGCCCACCAAGTCGACGATGGATAGGGGTTCTGAGAGGAAGGTCCCCCACATTGGAACTGAGACACGGTCCAAACTC
>CABROZ010000094.1 GCA_902472795.1 uncultured Bacteroides sp.
CTTCCAGCAGGTGGGTTGCAAAGGAATGGCGGAAGGTGTGCGGGCTGATGTTTTTGGTGATGCCTGCCTTTTCGGCCAGTTCTTTGATGAGGTGGAAAACCATGATGCGGGATATGTTTTTTCCCCATCGTGCCAGGAAGACGTAGTCCTCGAAGTCTTTCTTGATTCTCCAGCGGGTGTTGCGGTCGATGAACCAGTTCTTTATTTCCTTGATGGCACGTTGCGAGATGGGCACTAACCGTTGTTTGTTTCCTTTCCCTTCCACCTTGATGAATCCTTCGTCGAAGTAGAGGTCGGACAGCTTCAGGTTGCACAGTTCGGATACGCGCAGGCCACAGCTGTACAGGGTTTCCAGGATGGCGCGGTTGCGCTGTCCTTCGTCCTTGCTCAGGTCAACGGCTCCGATGATGGCATCGATTTCTTCCACTGACAATACTTCGGGCAGTTTGAATCCTATTTTCGGGCCTTCCAACAGCTCGCTGGGGTCGTCGTCGCGGAAGTCGGACAATGCCAGAAAGTGGAAGAACGACCGTACACCCGAAATGATACGTGCCTGCGAACGGGGATGGATACCGATGTCGTGCAGTCCGGCGGCAAATCGTTGCAGGTCGTCCAGCGTGACGTCGTCTATTGCAATCTGTTCGCCTTCGAGGAAATGCAGCAACTTGTCCAGGTCGCTCAGATAAGCATCGTAAGTATTAGCCGAGAGCGACTTCTCCAGTCGCAGGTATTGCTGGTATTTTCTGATTATCAATGCTTGCCTGTCCTTATTCGCCGATTTTACTTCCGATTTCATTTCTTTTTCCTACCTTTGCACTCAGAATGAACAATATGGAGACAAAGGTATAAAAAATTGTGTTATGAGGATACAAATCATTAATGGCCCGAACATAAATCTTTTGGGCAAGCGCGAACCAACCATCTACGGTAGCGTTACTTTTGAAGATTACCTTGCCGGACTTCGTTCCCGATATGCCGATGTGCAGATCGACTATTTCCAGTCGAACATTGAGGGAGAACTGATTGATAAGATACAAGAGGTAGGATTCGAAGCAGACGGTATTATACTGAATGCCGGTGCCTATACCCATACGTCAATCGCGTTGCAGGATGCCATCCGTGCAGTAACCACACCGGTAGTCGAAGTACACATCTCCAATGTACATGCCCGCGAGGCTTTTCGCCATACATCCATGATATCGTGTGCCTGCAAAGGGGTGATTTTGGGATTTGGGCTCGACTCTTATCGCCTGGCACTGGAAGCACTGATTAGCCGGTAAGGCTCAGTGTGCAGCAGGCTTCTGTGGCCTGACGCCAGAGAGGCATGGATTGCCGTAGGAATGAACTTTCAGAAACTTGAATCATAAATAATAAAATAGGTATTATGTTATTGAAGCAGACAAAAATCGTAGCGACCATTTCGGATCAGCGCTGTGAGGTGGATTTTATTAAGCAGTTGTTTGAGGCCGGAATGAATGTGGTGCGTATGAATACAGCCCACCTGGGACGGGAAGGAGCCGAGAAACTGATAAATAATGTGCGTGCCGTTTCTAACCGGATTGCCATCCTGATGGATACAAAAGGTCCCGAGGTACGTACGACTGTCTTGGCCGAACCGATTGCGTTTAAAGCAGGCGACCGTGTGAAGGTCGTAGGATGTCCTGAGCAGCCGACTACCCGTGAGTGCATTTCCGTTTCTTATCCCGACTTTGTCCGTGACCTGAATGTAGGCGGACAGATTCTTATCGACGACGGTGACTTAGAGCTGACGGTAATCGAAAAGAATGACGATCATCTGTTGTGCGAAGTGCAGAACGAGGCCACTTTGGGAAGCCGTAAAAGTGTCAATGTGCCGGGCGTACGCATCAATTTGCCTTCGCTGACCGAGAAAGACCGCAATAACATTCTCTATGCCATCGAGAAAGATATAGACTTCATTGCCCATTCCTTTGTACGCAACAAGCAGGACGTACTCGATATCAAGAAGATTCTGGATGCCCACAACAGCGACATTCAAATCATTGCCAAGATAGAGAATCAGGAAGGTGTTGACAACATTGACGAGATTCTGGAAGTGGCCGACGGCGTGATGATTGCCCGTGGCGACTTGGGAATCGAGGTGCCGCAGGAGCGTATCCCCGGCATCCAGCGCATCCTGATACGCAAGTGCATTCTGGCAAAGAAGCCGGTCATTGTGGCTACCCAGATGCTTCACACCATGATCAACAACCCGCGTCCCACCCGTGCCGAAGTGACGGACATTGCCAATGCCATCTACTATCGTACCGATGCCTTGATGCTGAGCGGCGAGACAGCTTACGGCAAATATCCGGTTGAAGCCGTGAAGACCATGACCAAGGTGGCTGCGCAGGCCGAGAAGGACAAACTGGCCGACAACGACATCCGCATACCGCTGGACGAAAACAGCAACGATGTGACAGCTTTCCTTGCCAAACAGGCTGTAAAGGCTACCACCAAACTGAAAATCCGTGCCATCATCACCGATAGCTACAGCGGACGCACGGCCCGCAACCTGGCCGCTTTCCGTGGCAAATATCCGGTGCTGGCCATCTGCTATAAGGAGAAGACCATGCGCCATCTGGCTCTGTCCTACGGTGTGGAAGCTATCTATATGCCCGAACTGGCCAACGGACAGGAATACTACTTCGCTGCTTTGCGTCGTCTGTTGCAGGAAGGCCGCTTGCAGCCTACCGACATGGTGGGATACCTCAGCAGCGGTAAGGCCGGCACACAGACTTCCTTCCTGGAAATCAACGTAGTAGAAGACGCCTTGAAGCACGCCAACGAAAGCGTATTGCCTAATTGCAACCGGTATTTATAAACTGGTAGAAGTCCAAGAACTTAAGAAAGTTATCATTGCCCGTCCCGATGGGCTGGGGAGTTAAAGCCGATGGCTTGAGCATCCGACGAATGTCTTTTATGCTAAGGTATCGGCTTGACTTCCTGACTTTCTTGTTTTTAAGAGAACCATCCGAAGAATTATTTCTCTAATTTCCATTCCTATTTGTCATAGATCATGTCGTTAGACGAGTATATCCTGCAACATATTGATGAGGAAGGTGACTATTTGCGTGCCCTTTATCGGGACACACACCTGAAACTGCTTTATCCGCGCATGGCATCGGGGCATCTGCAGGGGCGGATGCTGAAGATGTTTGTACGGATGATACGTCCCCGACAAGTGCTGGAAATTGGGACATACAGCGGATATTCTGCCCTTTGTATGGCCGAGGGCCTGCCCGAAGGAGCCATGCTTCATACTTTCGAAATCAACGACGAGCAGGAAGACTTCACCCGTCCCTGGCTGGAAGGCTCGCCGTATGCCGATAAAATAAAGTTCTATATAGGCGATGCGCTGAAGCTGGTGCCCGAATTGGGCATAACGTTCGACCTTGCCTTTATCGACGGCGACAAGCGCAAGTACATCGATTACTATGAAATGGTGCTTCCGCGACTGTCCGACGGTGGCTACATCATAGCCGACAATACCTTGTGGGACGGGCATGTGCTCGAAGAGCATCCTCATGCGTCCGATCTGCAGACCATCCGCATCAAGGAGTTCAATGATCTGGTGGCCGCCGACAGCCGTGTGGAAAAGGTGATTCTTCCGTTGCGCGACGGGCTGACTATTATTCGCAAGAAGGAGCAGCCGACAACAGTCGCCGGCTGAGATACTTCACCGGATACCACACCGACAGGAATCCTACTGCAATGACGGTGACAAAAACCAGTAGCACGTCCGTCACGTGTACGCTGACCGGGTAGGCATCGACTACAAAACTGCCGTCCCCTCCACCCAATGAGATGAGTCCGAACTTCTGTTGAAGGAAGCATAGCAACAGTCCCAGAATGATTCCGATGCCTGCTCCGAACACCGATATCAGTCGTCCTTCGAACAGGAATATGCGTGCTATGAGGCGGTCGCCGGCTCCCAGATTGCGCAAAGTGTCCACATCGTCGCGTTTGTCCAGTATCAGCATCGACAGGGAGCCGATGACGTTGAAACAGGCAATGGCCAAGATGAATGTCAGGAACAGGTAGGAAATGAATTTTTCGATCTCCATGATGCGGAAGACGTCGGCCTGCTGTTCGTAGCGGTTTTGCACAACGAAGCGTTCGCCAAGTATCTCTTCCATTTTCTTTTCGACGGCGTCGGTGTCGCTTCCGGGCTTCAGTTTGATTTCGATGGCCGACACTTCGGTGTCGTAGTCGAACAGCCGTCGGGCAAAGGAAAGGGAAGTCAGTATGTATCGGGCATCGTACTTCTGCTGGTTGACTACGAATACAGCTCCCGGCGAGAACAGGTAATCGCTGTTGAACGAAGCGGCCGGATTGGCCATGTTGACGCGTACGTTCCGTTTAGGAGCGTATATCCGCAGCGGATCCACGAACTGGATGCCGGTGCCCAGTTCGGACATCAGTTCGGCTCCAAGAATGCCGTAATCCACGATCGAATCGTTCAGAACAAATTTTCCCGTTCCGTAGAGCAGGCTGTCGATGGCGGTCAGCTGTTCAAAGTTGTCTTCCACTCCTTTGATGACGGCCATGGTCTGTCGGTCCTTGTATTGCACCATGGCATTTTCTTCCAACGTTTCGGTCCATACTTCGATTTCGGGCATGGAGTGTATCTGCTGTACGCGCGATTCGTGCGGGTCGAACACCTTACCTTCGCGGACGGTGATTTTCAGTTCCGGGTCGAAGGCGGTGAAGAATCCGGCCACCATGTCCTGAAAACCGTTGAAGACGGACAGGGTGCATATCAATGCCAGCGTAGCCAATGCCACGCCGCACACCGACACGGCCGAAATGATGTTGATGGCATTGTGCTTCTTTTTCGAGAAGAGGTAGCGCCGGGCTATGTAGAATGGCAGGTTCACTTTTTCAGCAGTTCGTCTATTCTTTCTATATAGTCCAATGAGTCGTCGATAAAGAACTTCAGTTCCGGGATGATGCGCAGCTGGTGGCGTACGCGTGTGCCCAGTTCGAAGCGGATAGACTTCATGTTGGCGTTGATGTTTTTGATGATTTCGTCCGCTTTTTCCGAAGGAAAGATGCTGAGATAGGCACGTGCCACACTCATGTCCGGACTGATGCGTACGGCGCTGACCGAAATCAGTATGCCGGGCATGGCTTTGGTCTGCAGCAGGAAGATGTCGCTCAATTCCTTTTGGAGCAGACGAGCTATTTTGTTTTGACGGGTAGTTTCCATAACTGATTATTTTATTAGTAGAATAGAATTGGAAAGCAAAGTTACGGATTTTCTTTATATTTTTGTCACACCACATGGCAGAAAACGCAAATTCGGTACAATTCATAGGAATTCGCAAGGCGTGTTTTCAGGAAGCCGGACGGCGTGTCTAACCACTCCGTAGGACAAAAAGACGGAATTGGTCGATAAAATCGGCCGATTGGTAGATTTCATTTTTGCCGTATGGGTGAAATTGTTTACATTTGCAGCGGATTAAAAACGAGATAAATATGAAAAGATATTGTTCTTTGTGGTTATTGGCTGTCTGCTTGACGTGTGGCGCCATGCAGGTGCAGGCGCAGGAAGCAGGTCCGGTTGGAGAGCAGAAGGAGCAGATGCGTGAAGTCCTTTCGCCCGAGAAAGCAGCTCAGCGGATGACAGACCGAATGCAGAAAGAACTGCAACTGACCGACAAGCAATACAAGAAAGTTTATAAACTGAACCTAAAGGAACAGAAAAAAATCTTTTCAGCCCGGCAGGAAGGTGCGGGCATGCGTCCCCCGATGGGAGCACGTCCCGACATGAACGGCGAACGTCCCCCGATGCCGATGGGCGAAGGAGGAATGATGCCCGGTATGGGTGGAGGCCGTCCGCCGATGGGTGGTCCCGGTGCACCCCGCATGGGAAAAGATGTTGCCGAGGAAATGCAAAAGGCAGCTGCCAGCAAGGAGAAGAAACTGAAAAAGATTCTGACTGACGAACAATTTGCCAAATGGCAGAAGATGCGCGACGAACAGAAGCCTGCCCGCAGGCCGCGTGTCGATGCAAAAGGTCCGAAAAAGGACAAAAACTGAGAAAGTTTTCTGATAACTTTCTTATTCTTAAAAAGAAGAGACTCTCTCTAAATAGCGTTTTTTCATGTATTATTGACTTCGGCCGCCCTTACCTGTGAAGGTAGGGGCGGTTTTCTGTTTATTATGATTTAGGCTTTCTTTACGCACTTTCTGCGTTCCATCCATACGACGACGATCACTCCTATCAGCAGCAGGATGAAGGCTCCGTAGGCGATGCCTTCGGTCACGTGCAGGCTCTGCGGGTCGAAGCGCATCTCGATGGTGTGCTTGCCGGCGGGCACATACAGGGTACGCAGGATGTAGTCGGCACGGCCCAGTTCGGCTTTCTGGCCGTCGATGGTCACCTGCCAGCCGTCGGGATAGTATATTTCGGAGAATACTGCGATGCCGTCGCCGCTGTTTTCGGTTTCGTACGTCAGGCGGTTGGGTGCGTAGTTAGTCAGGCGGATGGCGGACAGGCTGTCCTTATGGGCAGCGGTCATGCTTTTCAGCGCCTCTTTGAAGCGCTTGTCCACAACGGCCGTCTCGGTGGGCAGGATGTCGTTCAGGGCATCAATTTCCTGATTGGCGTTGTCCACATACTGCACGTTGTCTACAAACCAGGCGTTGCCGTAGGCGAAGGGGTTGCGCATGGGCATGGTTTCGCCTTTCTGTCCGGCGGGGAAGATGAAGTAACGGGTGTTCAGCATGTTCAGCACGCGGAACTTGCCCGGGTCGATGCTGTCGATCTGTCCGCCCGAAGTGGCAAACTCGCGGTAGGCAGCCTGCATTTCACCGCTGATGTGGTGGTCTATCATTTCCTGATAGCGGCGCAGCTTGGCGGCGTGGTATCCGCCCACACTCTTGTGCCAGTAGGCGGTGTTGTTCTCGTTGAAGGTGCTGGTGGCGAAGTTCAGCACGCGGTAGTCCGGCGTAGTGTCTTGCAGAATCTGTTCGTCGGTCTGCGTCTTGGTGAAGGTCTCAGTCTGCGTGGAGCGTGGGATGAACTGTTGGTCGTTCAGGTAACGCTTGTTCACGGTCCACATGTCCACCAAACAGAGCACGCCGATGCCGGCTACGGTGAACGACCGGCGCAGCTTGCCTGCCGCATAGAGCCACAGCAGCAGTAGGCCGATGGCTACGATGAAGAAGCTGCGCATGGCGTCGCTGCTGACAAGTGCGGCACGCATCTCGCCCAGATTGGCCAGGATGCCGTTCAGTTCGCTGGCCGGAATCATGCCTCCATCGACGGCCTGTTGCAGCATGTGGGCTTCCTGTGCGGGGACGAAGCCCGAACCCAGACTGCCCGGCGACAGCCACAACAGCAGCGATACGCCCAGTGTCAGGACCGAGCTGACACCTAATGCTACCTTGTCGCGCAGCACCTGTGGCTCTTCCAGTATCTTCTTCAGGGCAAAGATGGCCAGCAGGGGAATGGTGAATTCGGCTATGACGAGGATGGACGACACGGCGCGGAACTTGTTGTACATCGGTATGTAGTCGATGAAGAAGTCGGTCAGCGGCATGAAGTTCTTACCCCACGACAGCACGATGGAGAACAGTGTGGCTCCGATGAGTGCCCACTTCAGCGGGCCTTTCACGATGAAGCAACCCAGCAGGAAGAGGAACAGCACGAAAGCGCCTACATAGACAGGACCCGACGTCATGGGCTGGTCGCCGAAGTACTGCGTCAGGCTGCCATAGAGACCGCTGTACATGGGGTTGGCTTTCGACATGGCCGTTTCGCTCATCGACAGGGGCACCGAAGCGCCGCCTTTGAAGTTAGGGACCAGCAGCGTCCACGTCTCGCCGATGCCGTAGCTCCATTGCGTGATGTAGTCGCGGTCCAGTCCGCTGCTGGTCTGCTTGGCGGCATCGCCCGTCTGCACCAGCTCGCTCTTGCCGCGCATGGTTTCTTTACTATAAGTATAGGTATGATACAGGTTCGACAGGTTGGTGGCGACGCCTATCAGCGCGGCCACTACCAGCACGGCGCTTGCCTTGAAGAACTGGGGCAGGGTCTTTTCGCGCCACGCTTTCTCGAAGTAAGCGCCTACGATGAACAGGATGACGAACAGGAAGTAGTAGGACATCTGTACGTGATTGGACGATACCTGCAGGGCCACGAAGATGGCTGCCAGAATGCCTCCGGCCAGCAACCGGCCTCGATAGGCCAGCACGATGCCCGCCAACGTGGGCGGAATATAGGCCAGGGTGACGAACTTCCAGATGTGTCCGGCCGAGATAAGAATGAAGAAATAGGACGAGAAAGCCCACATCACGCCCCCTAAGCCGGCCAGCCAGACGGGGATACCGAAGGCTCGCAGCAGGATGTAGAAGCCCAGCATCAGGATGAACGTCAGATAGACGTAGTTGGGCAGAAACAGCCGATAGACTTTCTGAATCCATTGCAGCGGCTGTGCCGAGTCGTAGGCAGGCGTTATCTGGTAGGTAGGCATACCGCCGAAGATGGAGTTGGTCCAGCGGGTGCGTTCGCCGGTCTGGTTGTAGTACTCGGTGGCTTCCTGGCTTGCGCCTACTCCGGCCACGGTGTCGTGTTGGAAAAGCACGCGGTCTTCTACGTCGGCCGGAAAGAAGTAGGCAAACGATATCAGGATGAAGGCCACGATGGCAATCACGTCGGGTAGAATTTTCTTCAGTGTCATAATCTTCTTCTTGATTGATAATCCGTGCAAAGATAACGCATCCCCTCGTATTTTCCACACATCGTGCCGACGTATTTCGTTGAAATGTCGTACTTTTGCCGGAGCGATGAGCCACAAGCCGCGGGCGGCCAGCGATGAGCTGCGGGGCTGAGGCTTGGCTTATGCGAAGAATTGCTTACCCATAAAGACTGTATAGAAACAATGAAAATAGGTATTATCAGCGCAATGGACAGCGAGCACCGCCAGCTGGCGGACCGTCTGTCGGAGAAGAAAGAGAGCGGCGAGGGCCGTTTCCGTTATGTGGAAGGCCTGCTGGGCCAGAACGACGTGGTACTGACGCAGTGCGGCATCGGCAAGGTGAACGCCGCTGTGGGGGCG
>CABROZ010000095.1 GCA_902472795.1 uncultured Bacteroides sp.
GACAAACACGACTCGAATACGGAACTGATAGCTCAGGGAGCTGCCAATATCGTGACTCCACTCTTCGGTGGTATTCCTGCCACGGGTGCCATTGCCCGCACAATGGCCAATATCAACAACGGCGGTAAGTCTCCTGTTGCCGGTATTGTACATGCCGTGGTGCTGCTGCTCATCCTGTTGCTGCTGATGCCGCTGGCACAATACATTCCCATGGGCTGTCTGGCCGGTGTGCTGGTAGTCGTATCGTACAACATGAGTGGCTGGCGTACGTTCAAGGCACTGCTACGCAATCCCAAGTCGGACGTGACGGTGCTGCTTATCACTTTCTTCCTGACAGTCATCTTCGACCTGACCGTAGCCATCGAAATCGGTCTGGTGATTGCCTGTGTGCTGTTTATGCGCCGGGTAATGGAAACAACGGAAATATCGGTTATCAAGGACGAGATTGATCCCAACAAGGAATCGGACATCACGACTCACGAAGAGCACCTTATCATTCCGAAAGGAGTGGAGGTGTATGAAATCAACGGTCCTTACTTCTTCGGTATCGCGACCAAATTCGAGGAAATGATGGCACAGATGGGTGACCGTCCCAAGGTGCGCGTGATACGTATGCGCAAGGTACCGTTCATCGACTCGACCGGTATCCACAATCTGGAAAATCTGTGCCGCATGTCACAAAAGGAAAAGATTACGGTTGTACTTTCGGGTGTCAACGAGAAGGTGCATAAAGTGCTCGAAAAATCGGGCTTCTACGAACTGCTTGGCGAAGAAAACATCTGTCCGAACATCAACGTAGCACTGGAAAGGGCACAGAAACTGCTGTAAATGACACATAAAAAAGAATGCGGGATTCCGAAAATGGTCTTTTCGACCTTGGGAATTCCGCATTTTTTTCCCAACCCTCTTGTTTTATTCTTCCACCGCCCAATCGCCTACTGTTCCCGTCTCCAATGTGACGTTTGCTACAAACGCAATGGAAAGCCTGTGAAATGCAAAACGAAAAAGCATCACTTCTCCTAACTTTGTGCCAACAATGCCAACGCAAAAACAAAAAACAAATATAGAAACGCTTGAAAGGAACGAAGGAAGAACAGGAATACCGCTTGTACATGACATAAAAATAGTTATCTTTGTAACAGATACTATCTCTGATTCATTGGCAAGTAAACCCTGACGCATTATGAAAAGAAACTATCCGGTAGGCATACAGAACTTTGAAGAAATACGTAAAGAAAATTATTTCTATATTGACAAGACAGCACTGGTCTTCAGACTTGTAGAGAGTGGTAAATACTATTTCCTGAGCCGCCCCCGCCGATTCGGAAAGAGCTTGCTTATCTCGACACTGGAAGCATACTTTCAGGGAAAAAAGGAACTTTTCGAAGGGCTTGCCATGGAAACGCTGGAAAAGGAATGGATCGAATACCCCATCCTGCACCTCGACCTCAATACAGAAAAGTACGATACCCCCCAGACACTGGAAAACAAACTTTCCCTGAACCTGAAAATGTGGGAAGATGAGTATGGAGCCAATGAATACGAATATTCCCTTGCCACCCGTTTTGAAGGAGTGATACGCCGTGCGGCAGAGAAATGGGGCCGAAACGTGGTCATCCTCATCGACGAATATGACAAACCCATGCTTCAGGCCATCGGCAACGAAACGTTGCTGACCGACTACCGCAATACGCTGAAAGCCTTCTACGGCGTGATGAAGAGCTGCGACCGCTACATCAAGTTCGCCCTGCTGACCGGAGTAACCAAGTTCAGCAAGGTCAGCGTGTTCAGCGACCTGAACAACCTGATGGACATCTCTATCGACGAACGATTTGCCAGTCTGTGCGGCATTACGGAAAAAGAACTGTTTACCAACTTCCAGGAAGACATCATCGAACTGGGGCAAGAGAACAAACTGACCGAAGAGGAAACCAAAGCTGAACTGAAAAAGATGTACGACGGCTATCACTTTGCCGAGGAGAGCGAAGACATCTACAATCCCTTCAGCCTGCTCAATACGTTTGCCAAAATGCGGTTCGGAAGCTATTGGTTCGAGACGGGTACACCCACTTTCTTGGTCGAACTGTTGAAGTACAGCCATTACGACCTGCACCGCCTAACCGAAGAAATGGCTTCTGCTGACTCGTTGGGCGGCATTGATACGATGAACACCAATCCGGTACCCATCCTGTATCAGAGCGGTTACCTGACTATCAAGGGTTACGACCGTGAGTTCCAAGTTTACTATTTAGGATTCCCCAACAAAGAGGTAGAAGAAGGCTTCACCAAATTCCTGCTACCCCGCTATGCTCACTTGGAGACGGGCAATCCGTCGTTCGAGATTATGAGTTTCGTCAAGGACGTGCGTCGGGGCGATGCGGATGCTTTCCTCCGACGGCTTCAGAGTTTCTTTGCCGACAGTCCTTACGAACTGGCACGCGACCTGGAACTGCATTATCAGAATGTACTTTTCATTGTGTTCAAACTGTTGGGGTTCTATACGCAAGCGGAGTATCACACTGCCAATGGACGCATCGACATGGTAGTGAAGACAGACAAATACATTTATGTCATGGAGTTCAAGTTGGACGGTACCGCCGAAGAAGCGTTGCGGCAGATTAACGACAAACAGTATGCCCTGCCCTTTGCTTCCGACTCACGGAAACTGTTTAAGGTAGGCGTGAACTTCAGCAAAGAGAAACGGGGCATAGAGGATTGGATAGTAGAAGATTAACTTGCACCTTTCCACGTGCTTTCGTATTCATTTCACTTTTTGCTTTTACCTGTTAGACCACTGACAACTCAAAAAACTATAGGCCGGCAACAACTTTTTTCCGATTTTCTTTTTGCCGAAAGCTACGCATCGGTTTTCGGGCCATAAAATTCAGCAATTCTCCGGTCTTTTCCACTACCCGACGGAGTAAATTCCGGCTATTCACGGCTCAAAAAATAACGTTTCACAGCAACCTGCTTATTATGAGCGGTTTACTGTGAAACGTGAACCATAAAAACTCCTCGCCTACATCCTTCGTGAACGACACTTGCAATTCATTTGTGGGACACTTGTACGGCTCGCGAGCCGTGCAAGTGTTGCTCGCGAGCCGTACAAGTGTGGTAGAAAAGCAATACTTGCATGGAAGTAAAACGCCTTTCTGCCCCTGTTTCCGACATTAACCTAACCTTAACGTAACCTTAACCGAAATCCCCTATCCTCTCCCCTACCTTTGCAACATCGAAATAAGAAACAAAGAACAGTTTAACTTATAAAACATAGAAACGAATATGATTACCAATCTCATCATGGCCGCTCTGATTTCGGCCGCAGGCGTTGCTTCAAGTTTAGTATATAATGTGAAAATGGAAGGCAACCGAATGACCAACAAAGAAGTTTACACCCTGAACGAAGGCAAGTATCTGAAACGTCTTTTCAAGATGGACTTCACCTACAACGCACAAGGACAGGTGACCGACAAGAAAACCTACGTATGGAACGAAAACCGACAGGAATACATACTGCGGCAAGTCGAAAATTTCAAACCGAGTCCTGAGGCTCCGGCCAACTGACAAACTGCTGAAGTTTAACTTTACCACTTAAAAAGGAATTTCTGCCCGATGCCGGTTCTTCCCCAAAAGCCTATGCCGTAAGGAAGGAACAAAACCGGTATCAGGCAGAAATCACTTTGTCCGCAACTCACTTCTTCCCGGCCAGATAGACTCCACACAGCACACACGCCGCACCCAGTAAAGCAACAGGAGTCAACGGCTCGCCCAGGAAAAGCAGCGAACCTGCCGAAGTGAAAAGAGGATTGAGATAAATGTAATTGGAAGCACAGACGGTTCCCAATCGTTTCAATACTACATTCCAGACAGAAAAACAGACCAGCGAAGCCAGCACACTGAGAAACAGAAGATTCATCCACACCTCAGGAAGTGTAAACGACGACAGGGGAAACTGCCAAGGATGTATCAGAAAAGCCGGAAGAACCGTAAGCAGGCCATAGAAAAACACCTTGCGCGTGATGAACACCGTAGAATAACGGTCGCCCACACGACGCATAATCAGACTGTAGAACGCCCAACACAAAGCCGCCGACAACGAAAGCACATCGCCCAGCGGCGAAAGCTTCAACACAAAATTACCGTTGAAAATCACCAAGCCGACTCCTGCCAAAGCCAGCAAAGAACCTGCCGCCAATTTCCATGTAGCCTTATCCGAACGATAGAAAAGCCGTGAAAGCAGCAACGTCAGCAACGGCGTACTGCACACGATGAAAGCCACATTCGTAGTCAGCGTCACTTCGAGTGCCGTGTTTTCGGTCAGGAAATAGATAGACCCACCCGTCATGCCGGCCAGCAACATCCAGCCCTCGTCGCGCCAGTTGTTGCAAAACAGCTTGCGCGGTGAGATGAACCAGATGCCTATATAAGCTATCAGAAACCGAAGCAGAAATATCTCCTGCGGAGTAAGTCCGCTCTCTATCAGCACACGGGTCGAAATAAACGTCAGTCCCCAAATGCCGACAACTACAACGGCTATCAGATGCCAGATATAATCCTTGCTTTTTTCCATTATTCAGGCCTATACTTATTTTACTTCAGCCTGACTTTTACCTTCTTTCTCGGCCTCATAAGCTACCATCTCGGCACGGCTGCGACTCGAAGTAACCAACCACACACCACCGAAAATCATCACGACAGAAAGTACCTTCGTCAGATTGAAGCTGTCCATTCCCCAACAGATAGCCACAATGGTAGCCACTAACGGTTGGATGTAGTTGTACATACCTGCCACGGTAGGACGCAGGTTCTTCTGTCCTACAATAATCAGAATATAACTGAGGAAAGTAGCTCCAACTACCACAAAGGCAATAGATGCGATTCGTGCCCCGTCAAGAGCCAGCCAATCGGTAGCCAGCAAACTGTCGTACGAGAAAGGCAACAGGCAGATGAAAGCATAGGTAAACATCCACTTCATCACCGTAATGGCCGAGTATTTTGCCACAAAGTTTTTGAAAAGCACGATGTAGAAAGCATAACTGCACTGAGCAAGCAACACAAACAAATCGCCCAAAATCGGATTTTCTCCTTTCGCAGCTGTCGAAGCCGATGCTTGTGAACTGCCCATGATGAGCAACAATGCACCCGTAGCACCCACAGCAATACCCAGAATCTTCTTACCCGTAATAGGTTCTTTCAGGAAAATAGCCGCCAATATCATAGCAATCAGCGGCATACTGGTTGTAATGATGGAAGCATCAACCGGCGAAGTCATTCCCACACCGAAGATGTAACTGCCCTGATTGAACACAATCGCCAGCAACGAAGCACCGAAAAGTTTCATCAGATCCTTATGCCCCACATGTTCGGGTTTCTGGAAAAAAGAAAAGATCCAGAAAAGAATCATTGCGCCAAATACACGCAGGTCAGTCATCACCAACGAACTGACCGCACCACCTATCATCACAAACTTTGCCAACGGGGCCATCAGTCCCCACATGCTGTTGGCAGCCAACATCGAAATGTGGCCTTTCATTTTTGATACATCCATAATCAATATCAGTCTTTTCGAGGTGCAAAATTACGAGAAAAGTAGCCAGGCTATCCTCTCAAACCAATGTTTTTTATGCACTTGATAAGCAAATCTGAAAATAAACCTGTAAATTTGCAACGGTTTATTAACACACATATAAACCGAAACAAGAAGTTTATAAACACGTTTTCAACAAATTATTAATATCTATCAGTATGGAATACAATTTCAGGGAGATTGAAAAGAAATGGCAAAAACGATGGGTAGAGAACAAAACCTATCAAGTAACGGAAGACGATACGAAACAGAAATTCTATGTACTGAACATGTTCCCCTACCCCAGCGGCGCCGGTCTGCACGTAGGACACCCGTTAGGCTACATCGCTTCGGACATCTACGCCCGCTACAAACGCCTGCAAGGTTTCAACGTACTGAATCCCATGGGATATGACGCTTACGGACTCCCTGCCGAACAGTATGCCATACAGACCGGACAACACCCGGCCATCACCACCGTCAACAACATCAACCGCTATCGCGAACAGTTAGACAAGATAGGCTTCTCGTTCGACTGGAGTCGCGAAATACGCACCTGCGACCCCGAATACTACCACTGGACACAATGGGCTTTCCAGCAGATGTTCCAGAGCTACTACGACAATGCCCTGCAAAAAGCGCAACCCATCAGTACTTTGATCAAGTCTTTTGAGACTAAAGGTACCGAAGGACTCGACGTGGCTTGTAGCGAAGAACTCAGCTTCACCGCCGAACAGTGGAAAGCCATGAGCGAAAAACAGCAACAGGAAACGCTGATGAACTACCGCATCGCTTACTTAGGCGAAACCATGGTGAACTGGTGTCCGCAACTGGGTACCGTACTGGCCAACGACGAAGTAGTAGATGGTGTATCGGAACGTGGTGGTTATCCCGTCGTTCAGAAAAAGATGCGCCAATGGTGTCTGCGCGTGTCGGCCTACGCCCAACGTCTGCTCGACGGACTGGAAACCATCGATTGGACCGACTCACTGAAAGAAACACAGCGCAACTGGATTGGCCGCTCGGAAGGTACCGAAGTACAATTCAAGGTGAAAGACAGCGATTTGGAATTCACCATCTTCACCACCCGTGCCGATACCATGTTCGGTGTTACCTTTATGGTATTAGCCCCCGAAAGTGAACTGGTTCCACAAGTTACCACCGAAGCCCAGAAAGCCGACGTAGAAGCCTATTTGGATCGCACCAAGAAACGCACCGAACGCGAACGCATCAGCGACCGCAGCGTAAGCGGTGTCTTTTCGGGTTCGTATGCCATCAATCCTTTCACAGGCGAGGCAGTACCCATCTGGATCAGCGACTACGTATTGGCCGGATACGGTACAGGTGCCATCATGGCCGTACCTGCACACGATTCACGCGACTACGCCTTTGCCAAGCACTTCGGCCTGGAAATCCGTCCGCTGGTCGAAGGTTGCGACGTGAGCGAAGAAAGCTTTGATGCCAAGGAAGGTATTGTCTGCAACTCTCCGAAAGCCGATGCTGTTCCCTATTGTGACCTTTCTCTGAACGGACTCACCATCAAGGAAGCCATCGCCGCTACCAAGGAATACGTCAAGGAACATCACTTGGGTCGTGTCAAGGTGAACTACCGTTTGCGCGACGCCATTTTCAGCCGCCAGCGTTACTGGGGCGAACCGTTCCCTGTTTACTATAAGGACAACATGCCCTACATGATTCCCGAAAGCTGCCTGCCGTTGGAATTGCCCGAAGTAGCTAAGTTCCTGCCTACCGAAACAGGCGAACCGCCGTTGGGTCATGCCACCAAATGGGCTTGGGACACGGTGAACAACTGTGTAGTAGAAAACAGCAAGATTGACAACCAAACTGTCTTCCCGCTCGAACTGAATACCATGCCGGGCTTTGCAGGCTCCAGCGCCTACTATCTGCGCTACATGGATCCGCGCAATCACACGGCACTGGTTTCGAAAGAAGCCGACGAATACTGGCGCAATGTTGACCTCTACGTAGGCGGTACGGAACATGCCACCGGCCACCTCATCTACTCGCGCTTCTGGAACAAGTTCCTGCACGATCTGAGTATCTCCGTTGTCGAAGAACCCTTCCAGAAACTGGTAAACCAGGGTATGATTCAGGGACGAAGCAACTTTGTATATCGTATCAAGGATACCAATACTTTTGTATCACTGGGCCTGAAAGACCAGTACGACACTACCCCACTCCACGTGGATGTGAATATCGTATCGAACGACATCCTCGATGTGGAAGCCTTCAAGGCATGGCGTCCGGAATATAACAACGCTGAATTTATCCTTGAAGACGGTAAATACATCTGCGGATGGGCAGTAGAAAAAATGTCGAAGTCAATGTTCAACGTTGTAAACCCCGACATGATTGTCGAGAAATACGGTGCCGACACACTGCGCATGTACGAGATGTTCCTCGGCCCTGTAGAGCAATCCAAACCATGGGATACAAACGGTATCGATGGCGTGCACCGCTTCCTCAAGAAGTTCTGGGCACTGTTCTACGACCGTTCAGGCAATTATCAGGTTACGGACGAAGCAGCCAACAAAGACGAACTGAAATCCCTGCACAAGCTTATCAAAAAAGTAACGGGCGACATCGAAACCTTCTCGTACAACACCAGCATCAGTGCGTTCATGATCTGCGTCAACGAACTGGCAGCACTGAAGTGCTACAAGAAAGAAATTCTGAACCAACTGATTGTAACACTCGCACCTTTTGCTCCCCACGTCTGCGAAGAATTGTGGGAGACACTGGGCAATACAGGTTCGGTGTGCGATGCCCACTGGCCGGCCTACAACGAAGAATATCTGGTGGAAAGCAGCGTGAACTACACCATCTCCTTCAACGGAAAAGCCCGTTTCAACATGGAATTTCCTACAGATGCAACTTCTGAAACCATTCAGGCTGCTGTATTGGCCGATGAACGTTCGGCCAAGTGGATGGAAGGCAAGTCGGTAGTGAAAGTCATTGTGGTACCGAAGAAGATTGTGAACGTTGTAGTGAAATAATTCAATAAGCCTATGCATATCAGTAAACCAAGCAAATCAGAATTGATGAGGGAATTGAGGGACTATATCATGATTACCCTCGGACTTATCAGTTATTCTCTGGCATGGGCAGCTTTCCTGCTGCCTTACCAGATTACAACCGGAGGAACCACGGGTATCGGAGCCATCATCTACTATGCCACGGGATTTCCCATCCAGTATTCATACTTCCTCATCAATGCTGTACTGATGACTTTTGCCATCAAAATATTAGGTCCCAAGTTCAGCATAAAGACCACTTATGCCATCTTTATGCTGACCATACTGTTGGAGTTCTTCCAATGGTTGGTGAAGAATCCCGACGGTACCTTCCCGCAAATTTTGGGACCGGGACAGGACTTTATGGCCTGTATCATCGGTGCGGCTATGTGCGGTGTAGGCCTGGGCATTACTTTCAATTATAACGGAAGTACCGGTGGAACGGATATCATCGCCGCTATTGTCAATAAATACAA
>CABROZ010000096.1 GCA_902472795.1 uncultured Bacteroides sp.
AAGGTAATGTTCTGGTCCCGGAGGAAGCGTTCGCATACCTGAGCCAGGTACTTGGGCGAAAGGTAGTTGGTGCCTTGCGGATCGGGATCTTTCTTCAGCTGTTGCTGCACGTAGTCGGTCACGTCCAGTATGCGGTCGATAAAGGTGATGGTGAGACCTTCGCAGGGCAGTTCTTCCTGGCGGTTCATGGCCCAGAAGCCATTGGTCAGGTAGTCATGCTCGACGCTGGAGTGCTGCTGGATGGCACCGTAGCCGCAGTGATGGTTGGTCAGTACGAGGCCTTCGGCCGAAATGACTTCGCCCGTGCAGCCTCCGCCGAAGTGGACGACGGCGTCTTTTAAGGCAATCCCATCAGGATTGTAGATGGAGTCGGCCGGGATGAGCAGGCCCAGTTCCTGCATGGCTACTTCGTTCTGCCGCTTCAGGTCGGTCAGCATCCACATGCCTTCGTGTCAGGGCAGACAGGGCTGCCGCAAATAACAGTCTTTTCATAATGAATGGAGCTTAAGGTGAAAAAACAGGCACGGATTTCGCGGAAGGTTCACGGTCGTTTCTATCTCCGTGATTGTTCGTGTAATCCGTGCCTTTTTATTTTATTACTCTACGATGGTCATCTCGTTGATGAGGTGGCTGCAGCCGCCCAGCTTTTCGAGGATGAAGAGCACGTAACGGATGTCGAGGGCGATGCAACGTTGCAGGTTGTTGTCGAAGTTGATGTCGCCGCTCAGCGATTCCCAGTTGCCGTCGAAGGCACAACCGATGAGGTGACCTTCGCCGTCGATGACGGGCGAACCGGAGTTACCGCCAGTGATGTCGTTCGTCGTCAGGAAGCAGACGGGCATGGTACCGTCGGTCATGGCATAGCGGCCGAAGTCCTTCTTCTGGATGAGTTCTTTCAGTTTGGCAGGAACTACGAATTCCGGATTTTCTGGATCTTCCTTCTCTAAAATACCGTTGGTGGTAGTAAAGTACTTGTAGTGTACGCCGTCCTTCGGATTGTACGACTTCACATTACCGTAAGTCAGACGGATGGTGAAGTTGGCATCGGGATAAGAAGGTATGGGAAGTTTCATTTCGTTCAGACCACGGATGTAGGCTTTGTGGAGCAGGCTGAGTTCCTGTGCGTACTGGTTGTATTCGGCAGCAGCTTCTTTCTGCTTATCAAGCTTGGCACGGCTGTAAGCTGTAGCGAGGTCGCGGTCGATGGCTTTTACGGTAGGCTTCTTCATGAATTTGTCGAAGTTGGCACGACTACCCATGATGGAGGTATCGAAGAGGTCGTCCACGTAGGCGTTGTAGTCGCCTTTGTACTCTTTTTCAATGGTCTGGTAGAAGGCCGGTAATTCTTCAGGTGTCAGTGCACTTGCCAAAGCTGGCAAGATGGCTTTGGCCACGGCGCGATCTACCTGCTGGTCGTAGTCTTTGTTGTAAATGTCGTTATATACCTTTTCGAACTGTTCCTTGGTAGCCTGCAGCAAAGAGTCGTTCTTGGTTTCGATGGCTTCTTTCATTTTGTCCATCAAGGCAGGCGGGCAGCCGAATTCGATAGCTCCGCTTAAGGCTTCACCGATGTATTCTACGCGGCGCAGAGAGGGTGTCATTTTTTCTACCAAAGCATCAATCTTCTCAACCACTCCTTCGTATTCGGGTTTGCCTTTGGCGAAGTCGGCAAACTTACGTTCCTGCTCGGCTTTGGTGGCCAGTACGTCGTTGTCCACGATGGCTTTGTTCATACCGATGGAGTTCTTCCAGTAATTGCTGCTGCCTGCAAACTTGTTGGCATACTGTATGCGGGTCTTGTCGCTCTGACGCATGTACTTCTTCAGCACGTCAAGATAAACGGTACGCATGTCGATCATGGCCTGGTTGATGGCAGTCATGCGCTGGCGTACTTCGCTTTGGGTAAGGTAACGGTTCGTACTGCCGGGGAATCCCATGATCATGGCATAGTCGCCTTCGTTCAGCCCTTTGAGCGAGATGCTGAGATACTTGGGAGTCTTCAGAGGTACGTTGTCTTTGCTATACTCGGCTGGTTCACCGTTCTTGTCGGCATAGATGCGGAACATGGAGAAGTCGCCTGTGTGGCGTGGCCACATCCAGTTGTCTGTTTCGCCTCCAAACTTACCGATACTCGAAGGAGGAGCGGCTACCATACGTACGTCGGTATATACTTTATAATAAATTAAGTAGTATTTGTTTCCGGCATAGAAGGGCAATGCAAGGGGCTCGATGCCCGGTTTGCCTTTCAGGTCGCTTTTCTCCAGTTCTTCTTTGGCCAGTTTGTTCAGGAAGGGTCGGGTCATGGCTTTGTATTCGTCTGTTTCGCCGGCTTTGATCTTGGCGTTTACCAGGTCGGTAATGTCAACGATGCGATGTACGAAACGGAATTTCAGCCCCGGAGTAGGAAGCTCTTCTGCGCGGCTTTTTGCCCAAAAACCATCAGTCAGGTAGTCATGCTCAACGCTGGAATGTTGCTGGATGGAGGCGTATCCGCAGTGGTGGTTGGTCAGGATGAGGCCTTCGGGCGAGATGATTTCGCCGGTGCACCCTCCACCAAAGATGCCGACAGCATCTTTCAGCGAAACGCCATTGGGATTGTAAAGGTCGTCGGCCTCTAACTTCAGACCCTGTTTCTTCATCATTTCAATGGAATTCTGCTGCTTGATAAGCTGAAGCAGCCACATGCCTTCGTCGGCCTGTGCCGAGAAGGTGAATGCTGCGGTTAGGGCCGCAACAAGATACTTTTTGATTCTCATAAATATTTATATTATTTGGGATTAGGTTTTACTAGTTTTTGCCTCGGTCAGCTGAACTTGCCTTCGCGGATCGCTTGCATCACGTTGGCCGGCGCACGTTCGGCCATCAGCTCTTTTTTCATATAATCCATGTAAGGTGCTACGTGGCTGAAGAACTGGTGGTAGCCTTTGCAGAGGTAGTTCAGTCCGGGTTCGCCGTCGGCTGTGCGGGCAAAGCGGTTCTTGGGGCAGTCGCCGTTGCAGGCAAATAGCCATTCGCATTCTTTGCATTGGCGTGGCAAAGAGTCGAATTTGTTTTGTCCGAAGCGCTGCTGCCGTTCACTGTACATCATTTCTACCAGGGTTTGCTGGTAAATGTTGCCCAACTTGTATTCGGGGAAGACAAAGTGGTCGCATGCATATACATCACCGTTGAACTCCATGACTCCGGCATGTCCGCACGTGCGTGCCATGGAGCAGACACCCGGTTGCTGTCCTACCCAGTTGGCGAGGGTAGAGTCGAAGAGTTGGATGTAGTATGTTCCCACATCTTCTTTGACCCATTCGTCGAACAGGCTGCAGAGGAAGTTTCCCCATTGTTCGGGTGTAACGGAAAAGTCGGCCAATGGTATTTGCCCGTCATCGGCCGGTGAAGCCAGGTGGCGTCCGTCGCCATGAGGCAGGATGCGTTCAACGATAGGTGCAAACTGAATGTAATGACAACCGATTCCCTTGAAGAACTGGTAGAATTTCAGAGGATAATCGGCATTGAAATCATTTACCACTGCCATGCCGTTCCATTCTACACCGTGCTTCTTCAGCAAGTTGATGCCTTGCATCACCTTATAGAATGAAGGACGTCCTTGTTTGTTCTTACGATATTCGTCGTGGAACTCTTGTGGGCCGTCAATGGATACGCCTACTAACCAGTTGTTTTCCCTGAAGAATTTGCACCATTCGTCGGTGAGCAGTGTGCCGTTGGTCTGTATGCAGTTGTCGATGGTGCGGCCGTTTGCATATTTCTTCTGCAGTTCGACGGCACGTTTGTAAAACGACAGAGGACGCATCAGCGTTTCTCCGCCATGCCAGGTGAAAAGCACTTGTGGCATGGTCTGGGAATTGATATACTGTTCAATGAACTTTTCCAGCAGTTCTTCGCTCATTACGTGCTTGGGGTTATTTTTGTAGAGATTGGATTTCTCCAAATAGTAGCAATAGTCGCATGCCAGATTGCACACGGCTCCTACGGGTTTCAGCATCACGTAGAGTGGTTTGGCGAAAGGGGCGTAAGTGGACATGTTCAGTTTGAATTGATTTTTTGATTAATTTATGTGCAAAAATACGTAAAGCAAATGAAAATACGTTTTTTGCCTCTTCCTTTATAAGGATTATTAATACCTTTGCAACGTGAAAATCATAAATCTTTGATATATGGTTAAGAAAGAGATAAGCTATATTCTACCATTTTTTATTGCATTGGTCCTGTTTTCTTCCTGTGGGCGCAACAAGTACAAGGTTGATGGGACTTCTTCCATAACAAGCCTTGACGGAAAAATGTTGTTCCTAAAAATATTTCAGGCAGACGGAGAATGGACGACAGTTGATTCGGCTGAAGTGATTCACGGATTCTTTAATATGGAAGGACCGGTCGATTCGGTGATGATGGTGACTCTGTATATGGACGATGAAGGCATTATGCCTTTAGTGCTGGAAAACGGGAAAATCAAAGTAACGTTGTCCAACGATCAGTTGGTTGCCAAAGGAACTCCTTTGAATGATGCGCTTTATGAATTTATTGAGAAACGCAATTCGCTTGAGTTGAAGCTTGACGAAATAGACCGGAAAGAAGCACGTATGGTGCTGGACGGTGCCAACTTGGAGGATATACACGAGCAACTGAATAAGGAAAGTGAGGATCTGGTGAAGGAAATGAACGACTATGTGAAGGGATTCATTGCCGACAACTATGAAAATGTATTGGGTCCCAGCGTATTTATGATGTTGTGCAGTACATTGCCTTATCCGGTGATGACTCCACAGATTGAGGATATTATGCGGACAGCTCCGACAAGTTTTAAAGAAAACTTTTTTGTGAAAGACTTTTTGTCGAAGGCAAAGGAGAATATGCAACTGATCGAAGAGCAGAAGAGACTTAGTTCGGTAGGAACAACGAACTGATTTTTGATCTTTTTATTCATTTCATTTCATTTCTTCCCGTATCATCCATTCGGATTCGTTCGAATGGGTTTGATACGGGATTTTTTGTTGTCCGAAAAGGTGGATGCGAAAACTTCAGGACAAACGAAGGTCGTATAGCTACTTGAAAAAATGGGCGCTGATTTTTTCTGTAGTTAAAGAAATATTTTTCCCTAACTGGAGAATTGTTTTTTCCCAGTTAATGGGGTATTTATCGGGAAGTAATGAATCGTACGGATTGTTTCAATTTTATTTTTCAAGGTACTTCCTGATCCTGATTCTTGACCATTCCCTTATACTTTTCAGGGAGTGCACTTTCTACGACGGCATAGGCTTCGGTAAGCGTGGCCTTGATGTTTTCGGGACCTTTTCCTTTTGGAGGAATCGGATCGTGTATAGTCAGTATCAGGCGATGACGGTGTATCCATTTGCCGGTGCGGGGCAGGATCTCGAACGAACCGTCGATGGTGACTGGTACGACAGCCAATTGCAGGTCGTCGGCCAGTTGGAAGGCACCGCGTTTGAAGTAGCCCATGTGTCCCGTAAACGTACGTGCCCCTTCGGGAAATACGACCAATGAAACACCATCGGTCAGTGAGGATTCGGCCTGGCGCATGGTTGCCAATATCTTTTTGGGATTGCTGCGGTCCACGAAAATGTGTCCGGCGCTCTCGCAGGCTTTCCCTACAAAGGGGATTTTCCGCAGACTTTTTTTCATCATCCATTTAAAGTTACGACCTAAAAAACCGTATATCAGGAAGATGTCGAAGGCTCCCTGATGGTTGGGAACGAAGACGTACGAGGTATGTTTATGAACTTTTTCACGACCCTTTACTTCTACAGGGATCAGAAGCAGGTAACAGATCAGGCGTGACCATATTTTCCCGGGATAATAGCCCCAGAAGTGTGCTCCCCCTATCAGGGAACCAATGATGGTAACCAATGCTGTCAGAATGGTGAGTACCAGCAGGATGGGTAATGCAAAGCAGACTTGATAGATGTTGTAAAGTATCCTCATATTCTTCTTTTTCTTTAATCTCTGTTTTTATTATGGTTGCAAAGATAATATCGAATAATGGAATATGAGGTACGGGAAGAATATTTTTTTGCTGTCAGCCTTGCCGCTTCAGCTCGATGACGGTGATTTCGGGCCAAGCTCCAAGTCTGAAAGGCAGGCCTACATATCCGATACCGATGTTGACGTACAGAGCGCGGTCGCCTTCGTAATACATACCCTTCCATTCGGGGTAACGAAGAGTGGCCAATGAACGTCCGAACAGAATAATCTGCATGGCGTGGGTATGTCCGGCCAACATCAGTTCGATGTCCGATTGGGGCAGTACCTCCCGGTGCCAGTGTGTGGGATTATGACTTAATAGTATGCTGAACAAACCTTCTGTACCTTTCATGGCACGTGGCAGGTCGGCATGTTGGGGGAAAGGTGGTTCACCGTCGTTTTCTACGCCTATCAGGGCAATGCTGTCTCCATTGTGCCGGATGATGTCATGTTCGTTGTTCAGTAGTTTCCATCCCATGGCTTTCTGCTGTTCCATGAGGTATTGCAAATTCTGTTTCTCGTCATTTTCATTGGCCCAATGATAATAGGTACCATAATCGTGATTGCCTAATACGGAGTAAACGCCGTCGGGCGCATGAAGTTGTGACAGAATCTGCTGGAAGCCGTCCAGCTCATGACTTTGCTGGTTGACCAAGTCGCCGGTGAAAACGATCAGGTCGGCTTTCTGTGCATTGACCATATCCACCAGTTTTTGGATGGAAGCAGGATCTTTCTGCCAGCTTCCGATGTGAATGTCGGAAATCTGTACAATTCGGTAACCGTCGAATCCAGCGGGAAGGCGGTCGGAACAGTATTCTACTTGTTTCACTTCGAAACGTCTGATGCCTGCCAGTGCACCATAAATGATGCCTCCGAAACAGATGACAGCCAGCAACAGTCCGATGGCATTGAATGGTGTGCGAGGACAACGGCGTATGGCCCAATGTACCAGTATGCCAATCAGTGAGCAAAGCATAAAGATGGTTTTGGGAACTGCAAACAACATGATGCCTACTGCCAGACGGCCAATGCTGTGAGTATGGTTGGATAATGCGTTGTCGCCGCTCAGATACATGTAGTAGATGTAGATAATCATCAGTAGCAGGGTGGGCAGCCAATAGGAAAGTCGTACGCGGATGTTTCGGGTCTTTTTTACGATGTGTACCAGGTAGATGTACACATCGGGTATCAACAGAAAAATGGCCAGTAAAAGTGTTATTCGGTGCATATGTCTTTCAATTCTTCTATGTTCTTTTTGATGTTCTCTAGATGCTGATAAATTCCTTTTTTATATAAGATACAGATAATCAGTATATCTATAGCAGTAAAAGCTGATATGATGACGACTTGTGTTCCGATGGATTTCAGATGATAGCCCATCACCCAGTAGTTGAAAGCATTGAATACGACTACCCAGATGCAGAGGGCTATGATTTCGTTGCGGGTCCACTGTCGGAAAGTTGTCATGCGTCGGCTTACTTCGGCTACAGACATCTCGTCAATGCGGGTCTGTTTATTCCAACGATAGGTTTTCCAGTCCCACCAGATGCCAATGACGATGCTGACGCCGATAAACAACAGGAACAGTGAGATTCTGGCTCTCATGTCTGAATCGTCCAGTACGACAGGCATTACGATCAGAGCTACTCCAAGCAGCAATAGAACAATACCACCTGTTACCATCGAAATGCGTTGTAGTCCTAAAATCCGGCTTATGCTTCGTTTTGTCCCAGACTTACAGCCTTCGATGAGTTCCTTGATTTGTTTTCCATTGGCAATCTGTTCTTTTTGCAGTTGTTGATCCAATGTGTTCCACGATTTTTTCAGTTCCTCCAAATTCATATGTCTATTCCTCCTTGTTCATTTTCCTCAGTTTGTCTTTTATCCGGCTTAATTTGGTCGCTACATTGGTTAAGGTCAATCCGGTAATTTCTGCAATTTCCTCGTAGCTTTTATCTTCTAAATAGAGAAGCACGATCGATTTTTCCAATTGTCCCAAACGGTTTATCATGCTATATAACCGTTTTAGCATAACCTGTGTTTCATCAGTTTCTTCTATTCGGTCGGCTATTTGTGACAGCGTCACAATTTCGGGAATGTTTTTTTCTTTACGGATAAAACTGATGCAAGTATTCAAGGCTATACGGTAGATCCAAGTCGAAATTTTACATTCGTTTCGAAACTTGGGATAAGCCTTCCACAGGTTTATAACTACTTCCTGATACAGATCGTTAAGGGTAGCATGAGGTGTAGTGTACAGATAGCACACTTTATAAATGACACGCTCATATTCCTGTATGAGAGTTACGAATTCTTGCTCTACATGATCCATTTCTTTTCCTGTATCAGTTTTTGCTTATTTACTTTGTACTCTATTAGTAGTATTATGTCGGTAAAAATCACAATACGGAGAAAAAACGTTGTGGCAAAGATAGAAAGATAATGCTGAAAACCATATTGAGGTAACATAATTTGTGAAAAAATCTGCAAGGTTCTATCCAAGAATGGTGAACCTTGCAGATTAGGAAAAAGTGTTATGAAGGATTGTTGAAGATTAAGTCCAAAACAGGGATTGTTTGGGCTTTTTTCATAATATTCATGAGAGAGCTCTAAAATCAGTTATAGAACTTTCTCATAGGAAAAACTCCAATGGGGTAGCAGGTCTGGTTTTCGATCTTTTTAACCAATTTGGATGTTTCACCGCTGCAATCGTATATTAGCAGATAATTTTTAGTGGGGATTTCGCTTTCGCTGTAGGCATTTGATACAGCAATATATAAGTATTGGTTCGTAGGATCAACAGCTACATTACAGTTCAGATACTCGCCATCAGGAGCATCTTGTTTTGTATCAATGTAGTCAACTGCTTTCCAGGTACTAAGTGACAGACGTCTCACTGTTGTACTGCCAGCT
>CABROZ010000097.1 GCA_902472795.1 uncultured Bacteroides sp.
CCTCTCTCTACGACGTCGCGTTGGATAACTCGTATGAGCCGCTCATCGGGGTCGGCATCTACAAAGACTTTCAGATCCATCATATTACGCAGTCTTTTGTCGCATAGAGCCAGGATGCCTTCAATGATGATGACGTGGCGTGGCTCAATGTGGATGGTTTCCGGCTGACGGGTGCAGGTCAGGTACGAATAAGTCGGTTGTTCGATGCTTTTCCCCTCGCGCAGCATGGCTACATGTTTGGACAAGAGAGCCCAGTCGAATGCATCAGGGTGGTCAAAATTGATATTTTGACGTTCTTCGACTGGCACGTGACTGCTGTCTTTGTAGTAAGAGTCTTGGGGAAGCAGTACAACTTCGCCGGTTGGCAGGCTTTCGATGATTTTACGTACGACGGTGGTCTTTCCCGACCCGGTTCCGCCAGCAATTCCTATTATTAACATCCGTTTACATGTATATTTGAAACAAAACAAGTATTTTTGCAGTTGCTGATAGCAGCCGCTTCGGCTGACAAATATACGTAAAAACATTAAAATAACAAAGTTATGGTCAAGCACATAGTATTATTTAAGTTGAAAGATGAGGCTTCGGCTGCCGAAAAGTCAGAAGCAATGAATAATTTTAAAGAAGCAATCGAGGCACTTCCCGCTAAAATACCGACCATCCGAAAAATCGAAGTCGGATTGAATATGAACCCGGCTGAGACATGGAGTATCGCTTTATACAGTGAGTTTGACACATTAGACGATGTGAAATCGTATGCTGTCCATCCCGACCACGTAGCTGCCGGAAAACTTATTGCTCACGTGAAGGAAAGTCGTGCTTGTGTGGACTATGAGATTTGATGGAATCCAGTAACCAATTTATTGAAATATAACCGATGAAGAAAAGTTTGTTTTCGGTTCTGCTGTTGCTTTTAGCCGTGATGACCCAGGCACAGATTCAGGAACCGGTGAAATTTAAGGCTGAATTGAAGAATGTGTCGGCCGATGAAGTGGAAGTTGTTTTTTCTGCAACTATTGATAACGGGTGGCATGTGTATTCGACGGATTTAGGAGACGGAGGTCCCATTTCGGCTACATTCAATACGGAGAAATTATCTGGTGCGGCGGTGGACGGTAAGCTGAAACCGGTGGGTAAGGAAATCTCTACTTATGACCAGATGTTCGAAATGAAAGTGCGTTATTTTGAGCACAGCGTTCAGTTTGTTCAGAAGTTGAAACTGACGGGAGGTGAATATCATATCGAAGGCTTTTTGGAATATGGGGCTTGCAACGACGAGAATTGCCTTCCACCTACGCAAGTGCCTTTCCGCTTCTCCGGTAAGGCTGCCGGAAAGGCTGCTGATGCAGAAAAGACAGAGGTTACTGAAGAGACTACTACAGAACAAGCATCCAATGTAGAGACGACGGATGGGGCAGTCACGGCCGATTCTGTAACCACAGTTGCAGAAGTAAAAGACGAGGCTGCCGATCTTTGGAAACCGGTGATCGACGAATTGAAGGCAATGGGTGAAACTTCTTCCTCTCAGGAGGATATGTCATGGATATATGTGTTTATTACCGGCTTTGTAGGAGGTCTGTTGGCCTTGTTCACTCCGTGTGTGTGGCCTATCATACCTATGACGGTAAGTTTTTTCCTGAAACGTAATAAGGATAAGAAGAAGGGCATCCGTGATGCATGGACATACGGTGCTTCTATCGTTGTGATTTATGTTGCTCTGGGATTGATTATTACCGGTATTTTCGGAGCCAATGCACTGAATGCTCTTTCTACGAATGCCATTTTCAATATATTCTTCTGTTTGATGCTGGTGGTATTTGCTGCTTCATTCTTTGGTGCTTTCGAAATCACGCTTCCTTCCAAGTGGAGCAATGCCGTTGACAGCAAGGCCGAGAGGACAACAGGCTTATTAAGCATATTCCTGATGGCTTTCACCTTGTCATTGGTTTCATTCTCTTGTACGGGTCCTATTATTGGTTTCCTCTTGGTCGAAGTTTCTACCACGGGCAGTGTGATAGCTCCCGCTATCGGTATGTTGGGCTTTGCCATTGCCTTGGCATTGCCATTTACGCTGTTTGCCCTGTTCCCCTCGTGGCTGAAGTCCATGCCTAAATCGGGTGGCTGGATGAATGTCATTAAAGTGACATTAGGTTTTCTCGAGCTGGCTTTTGCTTTGAAGTTCTTGTCGGTGGCCGACTTGGCATACGGCTGGCGCATTTTGGATCGTGAGACATTCCTGGCCTTATGGATTGTGCTTTTTGCCCTGCTTGGTTTCTATCTGTTGGGCAAGATCAAGTTCCCGCACGATGACGATAATACCAAAGTCAGCGTACCTCGTTTCTTCCTGGCTTTGGCTTCGCTGGCGTTTGCAGTTTATATGGTTCCCGGCTTGTGGGGTGCGCCGTTGAAGGCTGTCAGTGCCTTTGCTCCGCCGATGAAGACTCAGGACTTTAACTTATATAATAATGAAGTGCATGCCCAGTTTATGGATTATGATTTGGGTATGGAGTATGCACGCCGTCAGGGAAAACCGGTAATGCTTGACTTCACGGGTTATGGTTGTGTCAACTGTCGCAAGATGGAGTTGGCTGTATGGACCGATCAGAAAGTCAGTGATATAATCCGTAACGATTATGTGCTCATTACGCTGTATGTGGATGACAAGACACCGCTTCCTCAGCCGCAGAAGATAGTCGAAAACGGTACGGAACGCACGCTGCGTACGGTGGGCGACAAGTGGAGCTATCTGCAACGTGTGAAGTTTGGTGCCAATGCACAGCCGTTCTACGTATTGATAGACAACGAAGGCAAGCCACTGAACAAGTCGTATTCGTATGACGAGGATGTTCCTAAGTATGTAGAATTCTTGCAGAAGGGATTGGAGAATTATAAAACAGTGAAACAATAAAAACAATAACACAGAGAATATATGGGAGGATTTTTTGGGACAGTTGCCAAGGCAAGTTGTGTGACCGATTTATTCTATGGAACCGACTACAATTCACATCTTGGTACTAAACGTGGCGGTATGGCTACGTTCGATTCGGAACAGAAGGTGTTCGCACGTTCTATTCATAATTTGGAGAGCACTTATTTCCGGACGAAGTTTGAAGACGAACTGGATAAGTTTAAAGGAAATTCAGGCATAGGAATTATCAGTGATACCGATCCGCAGCCCATTATATTGAATTCTCATTTGGGACGTTTTGCCATTGTTACCGTTGCCAAGATAGCTAATATAGATGAGTTGGAAGCCGAACTGTTGGACCATAACATGCACTTTGCAGAGTTGAGTTCCGGTCAGACCAATCAGACTGAATTAGTGGCTTTGCTGATTATTCAGGGCAAGAATTTTGTGGATGGCATCGAGAATGTATATCGTCGGGTCAAGGGTTCTTGTTCCATGTTGTTGCTTACCGAAGACGGCATTATTGCTGCACGCGACAAGTGGGGACGTACTCCCATCGTCATTGGCCGGAAGGAAGGTGCTTATGCCGCTACCAGCGAGTCGAGCAGTTTTCCGAATCTGGATTATGAAATAGACCGTTATTTAGGCCCGGGTGAAATCGTCCGTCTGCATGCCGACGGCGTAGAACAATTGCGCAAACCGGAAGAGAAAATGCAGATCTGTTCGTTTTTGTGGGTATATTATGGTTTCCCGACTTCCTGTTACGAAGGGGTCAATGTGGAAGAGGTACGTTTTACAAGTGGTTTGAAGATGGGACAGACCGATGCTTCCAAGGTAGATTGTGTCTGTGGCATCCCCGATTCGGGGGTCGGCATGGCGTTAGGATATGCCGAAGGAAAGGGAGTACCTTATCATCGTGCCATTTCTAAATATACACCCACCTGGCCGCGCAGCTTTACTCCCAGCAAGCAGGAAATGCGTAATCTTGTTGCCAAGATGAAACTGATTCCCAACCGAGCCATGTTGCAGGGCAAACGTATGTTGTTTTGCGACGACTCCATTGTGCGTGGCACCCAATTGCGTGACAATGTGAAGGTTCTTTTCGATTGCGGTGCCAAGGAAGTGCATATCCGCATTGCTTGTCCGCCCCTCATCTATGCTTGTCCCTTTATTGGTTTCACTGCATCGAAGAGCCCGCTCGAACTGATTACGCGTCGCATCATTAAGGAGTTGGAAGGCGATGAGAACAAGAATCTCGACAAATATGCAACCACCGGTTCGCCCGAGTACGAAAAGATGGTTGAGATTATCCGTGAGCGTTTTGGCCTGACATCGTTGAAGTTCAATACACTGGAGACACTGGTCGAGTCTATCGGTCTGCCCAAGTGTAAGTTGTGCACGCACTGTTTCGATGGAAGCAGCTGCTTCTAAATGTAGTATTATTCATGGTTAAGTTCTTGAGTTTATGAGTTGAACTTTATGGATTGGCTTACCAACTTGAAAACTCAAGAACTTACAAACTAATTATCCCCTTAATCATATGTCTTTAGTAGAGCGTTTTTTGAAGTATGTAAGTTTCGATACTCAGTCAAGCGAAGAGACGGGACTTACCCCAAGTACTCCGGGGCAGATGGTATTTGCCGAGTACTTGAAGAGTGAATTGGAATCCCTGGGATTAGAAGAAATCTCATTGGACGAGAACGGTTATCTGTTTGCTACGCTGCCTGCCAATGTTGACAAGCAGTTGCCGGTTGTAGGTTTCATTGCCCACATGGATACCAGCCCCGACATGAGTGGAAAGGATGTAAAACCACGTACGGTGACCAATTACGACGGGACGGACATTGTGCTTTGTGCCGAGGAAAACATTGTCCTTTCTCCTTCACGTTTTCCCGAACTGCTCGACCATAAGGGTGAGGACCTGATTGTGACCGATGGAAAGACGTTGCTGGGTGCTGACGATAAGGCCGGCATTGCCGAAATTGTTTCGGCTATCGTTTATTTGCAGCAACATCCCGAAATCAAGCATGGCAAGATTCGTGTCGGATTCAACCCCGACGAAGAAATCGGATTGGGTGCACACAAGTTCGATGTAGAAAAGTTCGGATGCGACTGGGCTTACACCATGGACGGAGGTGAAGTGGGTGAATTGGAGTTCGAGAACTTCAATGCTGCTTCAGCTAAAATCATTTTCAAGGGTCGTAACGTACATCCGGGCTATGCCAAGGACAAAATGTTGAATTCACTTCGCGTGGCCAACCGTTTTATTTCCTTGCTTCCCGAAAACGAGGCACCCGAGCATACGGAAGGCTATGAGGGCTTCTACCACCTGATAGGTATGAATGGCGAGGTAGAGCAGACAACTGTATCTTACATCATTCGCGATCACAACCGCGCCCGGTTCGAACTGCGCAAGCAACGCATGGAGCGTCTGGTTACCTTTATCAATGCCGAATATGGCGAGGGTACCGCTACCCTTGAACTGCACGACCAGTATTACAACATGCGTGAGAAGATTGAACCTGTCATGCACGTCATCGACATTGCTTTCGAGGCCATGAAGGCTGCCGGAGTAGAACCGCGTGTGAAAGCCATTCGTGGCGGTACGGACGGGGCACAGCTTTCGTTCAAGGGGCTGCCTTGTCCGAACATCTTCGCCGGCGGGCTGAATTTCCATGGGCGTTTTGAGTTTGTTCCCATCCAAAGCATGGAGAAGGCTATGAACGTCATCGTGAAGATTGCAGAAATCGTGGCAAAATAAACAGTCGGATACTTAACTTTTTTACATATTATGAAAACAACTCCATTTACCGAAAAACATATCTCGCTGGGTGCCAAGATGCACGAGTTTGCGGGATATAACATGCCGATCGAATACTCCGGTATTATTGACGAACATCTTACGGTTTGCCAAGGCGTAGGCGTATTCGATGTTTCTCATATGGGCGAGTTCTGGGTGAAAGGTCCTCAGGCTCTTGCTTTCTTGCAGAAGGTGACGTCGAACAACGTAGCCGCCTTGACGCCCGTTACGGCCGATGCTCCGGGCAAGGTGCAATACAGCTGCTTCCCTAACGAGGATGGTGGTATTGTCGATGACTTGCTTGTCTATCAGTACGAACCCGAAAAGTATCTGCTGGTAGTGAATGCGTCTAACATCGAGAAAGACTGGAACTGGTGTGTGAGCCACAATACCGAAGGTGCCGAGTTGGAGAATGCTTCCGACCGCATAGCTCAGTTGGCCGTGCAGGGACCGAAAGCCATCCTGGCTTTGCAGAAGCTGACTCCGATTGACCTCTCGGCCATACCTTATTATCATTTCACCCACGGCGAGTTTGCCGGTGTGAAGGATGTCATCATTTCCAATACCGGTTATACCGGTGCAGGCGGATTCGAGCTTTATTTTTATCCGGAAGATGCTATGAAGATATGGGATGCAGTCTTTGAGGCAGGAGCCGAATTCGGTATCAAGCCCATCGGACTGGGTGCGCGCGATACGTTGCGTCTCGAGATGGGATTCTGCCTGTATGGCAACGATTTGGATGACACGACTTCGCCCATCGAAGCCGGTTTGGGATGGATTACCAAGTTTGTGGATGGAAAGAACTTCATCAACCGCGCCATGCTCGAACGCCAGAAGCAGGAAGGAACCGTGCGTAAGCTGGTAGGTTTTGAAATGGTGGACCGTGGTATCCCCCGTCATGGCTACGGCCTTTTCAGTGCCGAGGGTGAGGCGATTGGTACGGTTACTTCGGGCACCATGTCGCCAACCCGTAAGATTGGTATCGGTATGGGGTACGTCAAGCCGGAATACAGCAAACCGGGTACAGAAATCTGTATCGATATGCGTGGCCGTAAGCTGAAGGCCGTGGTGGTGCGTCCGCCTTTCCGCAAATAAGTTTGTTTCTCAGAAGAACAATGGATAAAGTAAGGGTATCCTGTCGGGGCAGTAGTCATGCTGTTTCCGGCAGGATATTTTTTGCTTTTATAAACGACTGAAAATCAGTGCGCATTTTTAGCTGTTGAGAGACACAAGTGTGGCTCGCGAGCGACACTTGCACGGCTCGTGAGCAACACTTGCACGGCTCGCGAGCAACACAAGTGCGGCTCACAACCCATGTAAGTATGATTCGTCTGTCAGGCTTGCATGCAGATGGTGATGCACAAATCTACTATGAAATTTGGTTAAAAAACCTATAGTTCCTATCTTTGCAACCCTAATTCTAATTCATTCACTATTTATGGCTTTCACAAATAATGTTATGATTGTTCGCCACAAACTGTTGGCGAAACTTGTTGATCTTTGGAATCAGAATCGTTTGATCGAAGAAATCGATCGTCTCCCCATCGAGTTAAGTCCACGTCGCGCCCGTCCGTTGGGACGTTGTTGCATTCATAAGGAGCGTGCGGTGTATAAATATAAGATGTTTCCTTTGCTGGGCTTCGATATGTCGGACGAGAAGGACGAACTGACTCCACTCTCCGAATATGCCCGTCAGGCATTGGAGAAACGTCGCGAGTTGAAGGAAAACATTCTCTGCGTCATCGATGAGGCTTGTTCTTCCTGCGTGCAGGTAAACTACGAGATTACGAACCTTTGCCGTGGATGTGTGGCCCGCAGTTGCTACATGAATTGTCCGAAAGATGCCATTCGTTTCAAGAAAAACGGGCAGGCCATGATCGACCACGATACGTGTATCAGTTGTGGCAAGTGTCATCAGAACTGTCCTTACCATGCCATTGTTTATATTCCCGTGCCATGCGAAGAGGCCTGTCCGGTGAAAGCGATCAGCAAGAACGAGGACAATGTGGAACATATCGACGAATCGAAGTGCATCTATTGCGGAAAGTGCCTCAATGCCTGTCCGTTTGGTGCCATATTCGAGGTTTCGCAGGTATTCGACATTTTGAAAGCCATCCGTGAGGGAGAACAGGTAGTGGCTATTCCCGCCCCCTCTGTTTTGGGACAGTTCAATTCGAGCATCGAAGAAGTTTACGGTGCGTTGCGTAAAGTCGGTTTTGCCGATGTGATCGAAGTCGCTCAGGGAGCCATGGATACCGTAAGCCACGAAGCTGCCGAGCTGAAAGAGAAGTTGGAGGAAGGACAGGCGTTTATGACGACTTCCTGCTGTCCGTCTTATATAGAAATGGTGGAGAAGCACGTGCCCGAACTGAAGAAATACGTTTCTACAACCGGTTCGCCCATGTATTATGCTGCCCGCATAGCCAAGCAGCGTTATCCCGAAGCCAAGATCGTGTTCATCGGCCCGTGCGTGGCCAAGCGCAAGGAAGCCCGTCGCGACGAGTGTGTGGACTATGTGATGACATTCGAGGAGATTGCTTCCGTATTCGAGGGATTCCACATCGACCTGAAACAGACTCCGGCATACGCCGTCAGCTATACCTCGGTACGCGAGGCACATGGCTTCGCACAGGCCGGAGGGGTGGCTGGAGCCATCAAGGCCTATTTGGGCAAGGAAGCCGAAGGCATTCCTATGATACAGGTATCCGACTTGAACAAGAAGAACATCGGACTGCTGCGTGCTGCTGCTAAGACCGGAAAGGTGCAGGGACGTTTCATCGAGGTGATGGCATGCGAAGGCGGTTGCATTTCAGGTCCGAGCGCTCACAACGACTTTATGGCGGGACGCCGTCAGCTCAATCAGGAGCTGCTGAAACGTCGCGAGTCGTACGAGAACAGAGACAAAGAATGACGCAATGACTTCACTGAACAGGTTGAAGGAGTATATAGACTGTCTGGGGGGGG
>CABROZ010000098.1 GCA_902472795.1 uncultured Bacteroides sp.
TGACGGCACAAACTTCTTCTCTGGATGATAAACTGCTGACGGCCGATGAGGTCAGTCTGACCAAGGAACTGCTGTACGATAAATATACGTTGGAGGATACCTATCCTTATCGGGACACGGTGCGCTCGTTCAAGTGGGACGTCATCCGCAATTGCTTGGCTTATATCGAAAACATGCAGCGCGGGCAGGAGCGCTGGGTGGTGCTTCAGAATTACAAGAACATGAACCGTGAGGCTCCTTTGGTGCGCAGGTTCGTGCGCAATGCCTACAAGCGGGTGGCCGATACGTTGGGCGTGGAGCGTTATCAGTCCGTCCCGATGTATTTGCCGGGTGATACGTTGGTGCCCGAACGCTATGGGCGCGACGGGACTTTGGCCTACCTGCGGGGGCGGGTAGGCAGTTTCTGCAGGGTCTATCCGGTGACGTGGGAGGAGGAGTGGCTGGTACCCGAACGCTATCTGAAGCTGCTGAGCGACAGTACGATCTTCAATCACGTTGTCTTCGTTGACCGCCTCGACCAGAACATTACAACCCTGGAGCGTACCGCTCCGGGCGAATGGGCCATTCGCAGCATGAATCCGGCGACTACCGGCCGCCATGCACCGCCTTATGCGCAGGAGACGCCGTTGGGCATGTATCTGCTGCAGCAGAAAAAGCAGAAGATGGTGTTTCTGAAGGACGGCTCCGCGGCGACGGGCGGATATGCGCCCTATGCCAGCCGTTTCACAAACGGTGCTTATATCCACGGCGTGCCCGTCAACGTGCCACAGACGGCGATGATAGAGTACAGCTGGTCGTTGGGCACCGTCCCCCGTTCGCACATGTGTGTGCGCAATGCCACGTCGCATTCGAAGTTCGTATATGATTGGGCACCGACCGAGAGATCACTGATTGTTGTCATCGAATAGAGTTGCATCCGGTTCCCTTCCCATGCAGGTAAGGAGGGGAAAACTGTGTCCTTAGGGTACAATCATCCCGGATGATTCCTACAATCAACGGGGATGATTCCTACAATCATCCGGGATGATTGGTACCTCTGTTGCTGCATCGGCATGTCCAAGGCTGTGAGGAAGAGGGGGAAACTTGTATTATTTAACTTTCTCCGTGGTGAACGTATGCCGGAAAAGCTGTAATTTTGCGCAGTTTTTTTAGGGTAATCGAATAGAATCGTGTCGTATCGTGCTGAACTGTAGGTTATTGCTATTGGTCGTTTTTCTGTGTCTGCCGCCTGTGACTTGGGTGGAAGATAAGGGATGCATGCCTTCGCTTTCCCTGTCCGAAGGGATGGGGTGCGCTGCCTTGTATCGCTCGATGAACCTGGAAGGGGTTGTCGGCTGGGAGGCTTTCAGGCAGGCAGTGACCGGATATTATAAGGTGGCAGGACGCAAGCGCGACGTGCTGACGCTGATCGACTTCTCGCAACCGTCCACCCGCGAGCGGCTTTTCGTGTTCGACATGAAGGAACGGAAATTGCTCTTCTCGTCGCTGGTGGCCCACGGCAAGAACAGCGGGGAGATGTACGCCACTTCCTTTTCGAACGAAAACGGCTCACTGAAAAGTTCCTTGGGATTCTATCTGACCGAATCGACCTATCTGGGCAGTAACGGCTATTCGCTGATACTGAACGGGTTGGAGAAGGGCATCAACGACCATGCCCGCGAGCGCGCCATCGTGATGCACGGTGCCGACTATGCCGACCCTTCCGTCGTCAGCGGCGGACGGCGCTTAGGGCGCAGTTTCGGATGTCCGGCTGTTCCCCGTGCCCTCTCACGCCCCATTATCGATGCCATCAAGGGAGGAAGTGTGATGTTTATATATGCTGAGACGCCCGATTATTTAGCGCAAAGCAGTTTTTTCAGTTGAAAGGAAACAAATATGGCAAGTGTTAAAGCAATGACGGAAGGCCGGTCCCTTCCATTGATATTCAATTTTGCTTTGCCTCTTTTGTTAGGCAATCTGCTCCAGCAGACCTATTCGTTAGTGGATGCAGCCATCGTGGGGCGTTTTTTAGGCATCGATGCCTTGGCGTCGGTGGGAGCCAGTACTTCGGTCGTATTTCTGATTCTTGGCTTTTGCAACGGGTGTTGCGGTGGCTTCGGCATCCCCATTGCCCAGAAGTTCGGTGCGCGCGACTATACGACCATGCGCCGATATGTATTTGTCAGTTTGCAGCTGGCGGCAGTGATGTCGGTCGTGATAGCCGTAGTGACCAGCCTGCTGTGTGGCAATATCCTGCACTGGATGCGTACGCCGGATAACATCTTCGAGGGGGCTTACCGTTATCTGCTGATCACCTTTATCGGTGTACCCTGTACGTTCTTCTACAATCTGTTGTCCAGCATCATCCGTGCCTTGGGCGACAGTAAGACTCCATTCTGGTTCCTGTTGCTCTCGACGGTGTTGAATATCGTGCTCGACCTCTTCTGCATCCTCGTCCTGGGGTGGGGAGTAGCGGGTGCGGCCATTGCCACGCTGGTGTCGCAGGCGGTTTCGGCTGTCCTTTGCTACTTCTATATGGTGAAGAAGTTCGACATTCTTCGCACGACTCCTGCCGAGCGGAAGTACGATGCTTCGTTGGCTAACCGTCTGATGTTTATCGGGGTGCCGATGGGACTTCAGTTCTCGATTACGGCCATTGGCAGTATCATGCTGCAGAGTGCCAACAATGCGCTGGGCACAGCCTGTGTGGCTGCCTTTACGGCTGCCATGCGCATCAAGATGTTCTTCATGTGTCCGCTGGAGAGTCTTGGCATAGCGATGGCCACGTATTCGGGACAGAATTACGGTGCCGGTAAGCCTGAACGCGTCTGGCAAGGGGTGAAGTCGAGCGCGTTGATGATGCTGATCTATTGGGCCTTTACCTTCGTGATACTGATGACCGGTGCCCGCACAATCGCTTTGCTGTTTGTCGATGCTGCCGAGGTCGAGATTCTGAAAGACACGGCATTGTTCCTGCATATTTCGGTATCGTTTTTCCCTGTGCTGGGGTTGCTCTGTATCCTGCGCTATACCATTCAGGGAGTCGGATATACCGGTTTGGCCATGCTTTCCGGTGTGTCCGAGATGATAGCCCGAATCTTAGTCAGTGTGTTTGCCGTCCCGGTTTTCGGCTATTTAGCCGTCTGCTTTGGCGACCCTACAGCGTGGGTATTCGCGGATGCTTTCCTTATTCCGGCCTTCATTTACGTGTATCACCGGATGAAGCGTAAGGCATAGAGTTCCGGCAATCCGTCGGAAGATTTTATCTCTTCCACGCCGGGATGTTCTTGTATTTATAGGGGCAGATTGGGCACTTACCTTTTACTGTAAAATGACTCAATTTGCCGGCTTCCGGTTAAGTTTATAAACATTTCTCTTGCATAATTCAATTAATTTAGCCAACTTGCATGAACGATTTGCTTGGGAAGGAGTCCGATAGGCTGTGGCATTTGTACTAACGGCTTCATCCTCAACCATATGCAAAGCGTTTGAACGTGTATTTTGTTTTTCAGATTCCGTAATGGATCTAAGAAATATTTATTCCTTAAAATTAATAATTTATGAAAATGAAGAGAAGTGTACGAAAAAGATGGCCGAACACCTTTTTGTATGTAGCTGCACTTTCGTTGGCAGCAAGTGGGTGGGCCTTTTCGTCCAAAGGAAATGATGCCGGGGAGGCAAAAGAGAAGCCAGTGTTCGAAAGTATCGGAAATCCTTATCTCCCTTTGTGGGAACACATTCCGGATGGAGAACCGCGTGTGTTTGAAGATCCTGATAATCCGGGCAAGTATCGGGTTTATATTATCGGATCGCACGATCTGCGCCTTGACAGCTATTGCGGCCCCGACATCCATGCATGGTCCGCACCGGTGGAGGACTTGCAGAACTGGCGTGACGAGGGTCCGATTTTTACGTATAACATCGACGGACAATGGGACGTGATGTACGCTCCCGACTTAGTAGAGGTGAACCGTCGGGATGGTACCCGGGAGTACTACCTGTATCCGCATAGCCGTGGCCCGTTCCGCGAGGCAATGGTTGCAAAAGGAACTCGTCCGGACGGACCGTTTACTCCGGTGAATGTGACCGAGGACGGACGGAAGACACTGCCGGGCAGCGTCATGGGCTTTGACCCTTCGATCTATGTAGAGCAGATTACTGATCCGAACGATCCGGATTACAACATCGGTTTCCGTGCTTACGGTTTCTGGGGATTCCAGCGCTCGTCGGCTGCCGAATTGGATCAGAATACCATGTATTCGGTTCGTCCGGGCAAGGAAGTGATTCCGTTTAATATGCCGGCAGGACGTCGGTATGGCGTAGTTCGCGATCCGGCCGATGCCGTTTATCCCAATGTATTCCCCGGACAGAATCTGGGTGCCTTCAACTTCTTCGAGGCTTCGTCCATCCGCAAGGTGGGAAATAAGTATGTGTCGGTTTACAGCGGCTACTCCGGTCCTGACTATGGCATGGGAAGCAGCAACTCGACCCTGCGCTATGCTTACGGAGATACTCCGTTCGGACCGTGGAAAATCGGTGGTGTTGTAGTCGATTCACGTGGCCCGGAAGTAAGCGAGGACGGTAAGTCGCTGGTGACTACCAACGGTGGACACAACACGCACGGCAGTATCGAGGAAATCAACGGTCAGTGGTATGTATTCTATCACCGTCCGCCCCGTAACTTCGGTTTTGCCCGTCAGGCCGTAGTGGCGCCCATCAAGATAGAGTGGGACGAGAAACCTGTTTCCGAAGGCGGCAAGGTGACCATTACCGGTTACGATGCTTATGCCGACGACCATAAGTGGACTGCTAAAGACAGCAACGGTCACGAATATACAGGTGCGGAAGTTACCTCCGAAGGTTTCCACATCTTCGGTCTCGATCCGTATCGTTATTATTCGGCCGGTTATGCCTGCTACCTGTCCGATACAGGTGTTCAGCAGGATTCCTGGGACGTATGGGACAACCACATGCCGATAACAGGAGTACGGAACGGAGTCATCATCGGTTATAAGTACTTCGGCTTTGGCGGATTGGATAAGGACAAGAACGGCATCAAGGCTTTCGAAGGGACGAAACCCGGAAACGGTACGGTGTTCAACCTCTTCATCACTCCGCGTACCGACAAGGCATTCAAGGTAAATGTATGGCTGGATGCCCCCTGGAACAATGCCGTATGGAAAGGCAAGAAGATTGGCGTGATTGAAGTACCGGCAGGTGCCGCACAGAAAGAAACCAAGTTCACGCTGGATGTGGCTGACGTGGTAGATCATCTGGATAAGAAACACGCCATCTATTTAGTAGCCGAAGGCGAGGGGCAGGCTCCTCTGTTCGATATGTCCGGATTGGGATTCAGCTCTGCCAAGCACCCGATTGTGCGTCCGGTAGTGCCCGAAGTGACGGTGAAGGTAGGCGGTGAGGCCATCGAACTGCCCAAGACACCGGTACGCTCGACGAACGAAAACGGCATTACAGACTATTCGCACTACGAATTGGTATATGAGGTTGCAGCAGGCGGAAAGTCATTCCCGAAAGTGACCGCCAAGGCATCGGATAAGAAAGTCGATATCAAGATCGACCAGGCCAAGGCAGAAGACGGTTTTGCTACCGTAACATGCTACTATAAAGGCATGCCTAAGATCTATAAGATTATTTTCAAGTCGAAGTAATCGTCAGTAAACTTCCTGTCCGCTCTCCGCACGAATCCGGAGGTGGGCAGGAAGTTCTTTTTTTATCTTTTCCTTTTTTTCTCATCCCTTCCGTTGTATTTGACTTCCGTCATTCCCTTATTTCGTAAAAGAGCACTATATTTGTCCTTGCCTTGCCGAAAAGAGGAATGCTGACAATGGAACGTAAAATCATACACATCGACATGGATGCCTTCTATGCATCCGTAGAACAGCGCGACCATCCCGAGTTGCGGGGCAAACCTATTGCCGTAGGTCGTGCCGAAGAGCGGGGAGTAGTGGCTACGGCCAGTTACGAGGCTCGCCGCTATGGAGTGCGGTCGGCCATGTCGTCGCAGAAGGCCAAACGTTTGTGCCCTTCTCTGATTTTCATTCCCGGCAGGATGGACGTGTACAAGGCAGTGTCGCGTCAGATACACGAGATATTCCACGAGTATACCGACCTGATAGAACCTCTTTCGCTGGATGAGGCTTTCCTGGATGTCACCCATAACAAGCCGAGCATGGAACTGGCTGTCGACATAGCCCGCGAGATAAAGCAGAAGATACGCAGCCAACTGAATCTGGTGGCCTCAGCCGGTGTTTCCTACAACAAATTTCTGGCTAAGATTGCTTCCGACTACCGCAAGCCCGACGGACTGTGTACCATTCATCCCGACCAGGCACTCGACTTCATTGCCCGTTTGCCTATCGAAAGTTTCTGGGGAGTAGGGCCTGTCACAGCCAAGAAGATGCACCTGCTGGGCATACACAACGGCGAACAGCTACGCACCCGTTCGCTTGCGATGCTGACGCAGGAGTTCGGCAAGATGGGGAGCGTGTATTACGACTTTGCCCGAGGCATCGACTTGCGCCCTGTCGAAGCGGTGCGCATCCGTAAGTCGGTGGGTTGCGAACATACGTTGGAGAAAGACATTTCGCGCCGCTCGTCGGTGATCATCGAGCTGTATCATGTAGCGGTGGAGCTGGCAGGCCGGTTGGAGCGTCACAACTTCAGGGGAAATACGCTGACGTTGAAGATCAAGTTCCACGACTTCAGTCAGATAACCCGCAGTACGACCCGTCCGCAGGAACTTCATACGCTCGACGACATTCTTCCACTGGCCAAGCAACTGTTGAAAGAAGTCGATTACGAACAGCATCCTATCCGGCTCATCGGCCTCTCCATCTCCAATCCGCACGAAGAAGAGACGAAGAAAGGGGTCTGGGAGCAGCTCAGTTTCGAGTTCAGCGACTGGGAGTAAGTGAGGTCTCTATACCGAGGTTCGTTGCCCTTGCTCCCTTCTGTCGGAAAAAGAAAAAGAGGGTGTATCTTTCTGCGATACATCCTCTTCATTCATTTTATTTAAAGGGTTGTTTATTTGCATCTGTCAGGCTTGCAGAAGCAAGCACTTTCTTGTTCGGTCCTTAATGCTGCTTGGCAAGCAGTTTCTGGAGTTTGCCGTTGAGGGCTTGGCACATGGCACCGTTTCTCATCGACTGATAGCGTTGGATACGGTACTGCAACATCATGATTTCATTTGCGTCTTTTTTCATAATCATCTTCTTTTTGTGCTTTCCGCGTTTCGGAAAGCGGTTACTATTTCTTTTCCTTTTCTTTATTAACACTGCAAAGATACGAATTGTTCGCGAATAATATGTTGTAGAACATAGAAATAATGCTTGCATATTCTATTTTGTTTCAAAGAAACCCCGTTTTGCTATCCGGGTATTACAAATATATTGTATATCTTTGCCCGTCTTATATAAAAAGCAATGAATAAGCTGATAAAACTTCTGCAAACTCCTTATCCGGCGCTGTGCAAACGTTGGAAAACGGTAGTGGTGCCTTCGCTGATCGTCTTTCTGATCATTTATCTGTTGCAGCCGTTCGGCATTTCGAGGATGGCACCCGTCAAGCTGCCTGTGCTGCTGGGCTATGCCGTGGTGTCTTCCGCAGCGCTGAGCATCATGGTCTATCTGTTGCCCTGGCTGTTTCCCGCCTATCATAAGGAACAGAACTGGACGGTGGGCAAGGAATTGCTCCATACGCTGATTGTCTGTCTGCTGATAGGATTGTTCAACTGGCTATATACGGCGTGGGCATTCGGCCTGTCGCCCGACTGGCGTTTGCTGGGCATCTGTATGATTTGGGTAGTGCTGTTGGCGCCTTTTCCCATTGTCTTCTTCATCATGTGGAACCGCAACTTAGTGCTGGCGCGCAATCTGAGGGAGGCTACCGAGCTGAATGCCTGTCTGAAGCACACGGGGCGGTCTGTTGCCGTGGCCGAAAAGAAGGATGCCGCCGCCGGGAGTTCGCACCTGGTTTTTGCCGGAGCCACGAAGGAAGTGCTCGAAATGGAGGCGGCCGACTTTCTGTATGCCGAAGCCGAAGGCAACTACGTGAAGATCACTTTTCGCCCGGCAGGGCAGGACAATGCGCCGGCCAGCGAGGGCGCAGATAAGGAGGTGCGGAAGACGTTGCGCATCACCATGAAGCAGATGGAGCAGGCGGTGGAAGGCTGTCCCTTCATCGTGCGTTGCCATCGGGCTTTTTTAGTCAACGTCGGCAGGGTGACCGATGTGTCGGGCAATTCGCAGGGATACCGCTTGCGCTTAGAGGGTTGCCGGGACGAAGTGCCGGTGTCGCGGGCGTATGCAAAGCAGGTTAGAACAATGATAGAGAAGGGAATGAACGCTTAGTCGTTCGTCACAGGGGCAGACCGTTCGTCACACGAGGGCGTCTGCCGGTCACATATCCGGGCTGTCTGTCCCGGATATTTTTTTGCCTTGTTTTCTTCGTCTATGTTTGCTGTCGGAATCAAACAAAAACGATGAAGACAATGAGGAGAAAAGCAATGCTATGGACGGGATATTTCCTTGCCTTTGTGTGCGTAGCTGTTGCCCGTGCGCAGACGACCGTGACCGATACGATACGCCTGCAACTGTTTACGGACAGTGTGGACTTGGGCGAAGTGGTG
>CABROZ010000099.1 GCA_902472795.1 uncultured Bacteroides sp.
CCCTGATGTTCGAGGCGAATGCCGTTGCTTTGCGACTGGCAGGCTGTGAGCGCAGCTACCGTTGCCAAGGCCATTGTCAGATGATTGAAAATCCGTTTCATGGTTGTTACATTAGTTTTATACGTTGATAAATGCAAATTAAAAAAATGTTATCCGAAAACAATCTTTTCTCCTTGAAAAAAAATGAAAGAATTACGATATAAGAGTACTTTATCAGAACTTCAGGCTGGCGCTGAACTCTACGGTGAACGGACGGATATAGCTACCTGCCATTACGTGTCCGGCATACTGTCCGGCATCTTCCTTTTCGATAAGTTCGGCACCGGCGATGCTGCCTTTAGCACCCGTCTGGTTCAGGAAGTTGACTACGGTGCAACCTAAGGCCAGTTTCTTGTTCACCTGCCAGTTCAGTCCGCCGAAGGTTTCCCAGCGGCCGTTGAAGTAGTAGGCGTCGTTGATGTTGGCGTACGTCTTGCTGAAGTAACGGAAGCTGGTCCAGATCTTCAGGTCTTTGGTGATCATGTAGCTGGGGTCGATTTCGACGATAATCTGCGGAATCTCGGCTACGATATTACCGGTAGCGTTGATCTGGCCTACATAGCCGTCAGAGAAGGTGACGGAAGTCTCGTACTTCTTATAGGTCGGCTTCTGGTAGGTGAAGAGGAAGTGGAAGTCGAATCCCTTGAACGGATGGGTTACCACGTCGGTAGTCCAGCCCAGCGTCTTGATGTCGTAAGTCAGCGGGGCGGCCATGATTTCGGTCTGACCGGCAGGAGTCTTGTGCTGCAGGTTCAGCGTAGAGTTGTTGTTGGTCTTCGAGATGTAGGAGAACAGTGAAGTCAGGCTCAACCACTCGTTGTTGTAGTAGATACCGGCACGTCCCAGGGGAACGGAGATCTTGTCGGTGTTGGGCATGGTGGCGGGAGCGAAGTTCTCGATCTTCGGGTGCTGGGTGATGTAAGTGAAGTCACCTGTCAGTCCGAACTGTCCGGTCAGCTTATACGTGGCGGCGGCAGTCAGGGCGTAGTTCAGCCAGTCGTAGCTGATGGGCGTGGGGGCAATCTTGGTGCCGTCGGCAGCGGTGGCGCCCAGGTAATAGTCGGCGAAGCGGCCTACGTATTCTCCTGCGGCATTCTTCACGGCTGCATTTTCGCCGCGCAGGGCCTGGTATTCCAGACGGGCACCGTAGTACAGGTTCAGCTGGTCGGTGATGTTCCAGTCGTGGGTGAAGTAGAGGGCTATCTTGTTCTCGTGTCCCTTGTAGTATTCGGATGCGTTCTTGTTGAAGTCGTAGTAGTAACCGTTACCGGCATAGGTACGGTCGGCGTAAGTGGCATAACCGGCATTGTAGAGGCGTACGGGATAGCTGCCGTCGGTGGGGACGGACTGGTCGTACATGGTAGTGGCCGATGCGTAGTCGATGTCGTAGTACCACTCGTTCAGTCCTAAGCGCCAGGTGCTGCTGCCTACTTGGCGCGACAGCTCGGTGGTGAACATGAAGGAGTCGATGAACCCGCGGTTCAGACACGACATACGGCTTTGTACGTAGTCGCCCGTATAGGGTTTCATGCTGCCGTCGGCTGCTTCGTACAGGTAGTTGATACCTGCTTCGTTCTGGTCGAGCGACATCGGGGTCTGGTAAACGAATGAACCGGTGGAGTGGTCGTACTTCATGATAGTCTTCCAGTTCAGCCCGTTGTCCCACGTGTAGTTGTTCATCAGGGTGAACTCACTGCCCTTGTTCTGCGTGGCGTCGTAGAGGTTGGTCTTCTTTACCTCGCCCGTGCGCATGTCGCGGTACATCATTTCGTTATCGACGGGCAGGTAGGAAGTGGTTCCGAGGGCAAACTTGCCGAACTCCTTGACGCTACCATCGCCTACGTAAATGAAGGGTGCCGACTGAGTGGCATAGTTATAGACGGGATGGCTGTTGCTGTAGTGATAGATGGCGGTCAGTTCGCCGCGGCCTTCGTTGTACTTCTTGGTGAGGGCGAACTTATAGATCTGTGTGCGGTCCTGGAAGGGAGTCGATTTGATTTTGAACGTTCCCGGGTCGAAGTCCTGATAGATGCTTCCGCTGTAGTACCAATCCTTGGCGATGTCGCCATTCAGGTTGAGCGAGAACTCCTGCATGCCGAAGTGGTTGCTCTTATAGTTCAGTGTTCCGTTGAAACCTTTTTGTCCGAGTTGGGTGAAGGAGTTGACGGCGTAACCGATGTTGCCGGTCGTGATGGCCGTCTCCGATATTTTCAGCAGTCCCACGTGGCTCAGGCTGGCGTCGGCACGCCACAGGGCGTTGACGGAGTGCGGGTTGGTGGCATAAGTGACGGGGATACCGTTTTCCAGTACGTTGACGTCGGCCGAGGGAAGTCCGATCTGGATTTCGCGCGGGCCGTTGGCGCTGGCAGCGTTCAGCATGACGTTGCGGTTACCTTCTTCTTTGCTGTTCGAAGAATCATCGTTTTTGTCAGAAGCATTCTGTTCCTGCGCCAGTGCGCTTCCACATGTCAAGGCGAGAAGCAACATGGCTGTTCCCGTCTGTCGGAAGAATTGTTCTATACCTTTTTTCATGGCATATGAATTTATTTATTAATGTAATTAAATGCTTGTTCTTAAAAGCGGGACAAAAATAGCCATTGCTTTTATAAAGGTATAAAACAGATGTTTCCGATGTTGGCAGATATGTTGCATGAAACATTTTTATCAGCCGATGTAACATATATGCTATCGGCTTCCAGAAGGGTCTGTGGCCCCGTTTTGAGCAACGCAAGTGTGGCTCGCGAACAACACAAGTGTGGCTCGCGAGCCGTGCAAGTGTCCCACAAATGGAATGCAAGTGTCCCACACGAGCCGTACAAGCGTTGCTCGGCGGGGCGGAAAGAGGGTGTCTGAACAGGGGGCGGAGGTCAGCGCACTTCCCAGTCGCTGATGGTGCCCGTCTCGGACGAGAAGGCAGCGCCGATCTTAAATACCCGGCGCGGATCGGCCGAATACTCCAGGGCATAACCTTTCGAGTCGATCTGGCGCATGGCCTCGGCGGCGGTGCCGTCCAGCTTGAACTCGAATACATAAATGAACATCGGCGTCTGCACCACGCAGTCCACGCGACCCTGGCTCTGCACCTTCTCCACATAGACGGTGTAAACGCTGATCAGACGCATCAGCAGGTAGAAGGTATATTGGAAATAGCGTTCACGCTCGGCCTCGTCGTCTTTCCGGCGCATGGTGTAGGGAATGCTGGCCAGAAAAGAAGTGAACAGGGTGCGGAGGCGTTCGGTATCGCCGTCTTCCATGGCCAGTACCACATCGCCGGTCCAGCCCTCGACACGCTGTTTGGGCTTCAGGTACGAGGTGGCCAGCATGGTCAGGAAACCGTCTTTCACCTCGTTGTTGGGGAAGTCGAGCAAGAAGCGGTTCAAGCGCATGTCATAGCCCTTGATGGTCAGGTAGCCGCTCTGGTATATCATCGGCAGGGGGCGTTCCACGTCGGCCTTGTAGTCGATGAACTCTTCGGGGCGGTAGTATTTGCCCGTCAGTTCGTTCAGGTTCTCGTTGAAGTGGGCCAGCAGGCGGATGAGGTACGTGGGGGTGCCCGAACGGAACCAGTAGTTGTCTAAACTCTTTTTGCTGAAAGCGTTGAGTAGGCTAAAGGGGTTGTACACGTCTGTCAGGCCTTTGCTGAAGTGATAGCCGTCGTACTGTTGTTTCAACCGCTGCTTCATATCATCGGGCGCACAACCGTAATCAGCCGCCATAGCAGCAATGGATTCGGCAAAATATCGTTCCAGTTCTTCCTGCGTGATGCCGCACAACGCTTCGTAACGGACATCCATACTGATATCATCGGGTTGGTTGAAACCGCTGAACACGCTGACCTGCGAAAACTTGGTTACCCCCGTCAGCAGCACAAACTGCAGGTGGCTGTCGGCCGCCTTGAATACGGAGTAGAAACCTTTCAGCACATTGCGGTGACGGTCCTCCAGCGTAGTGTCGGCATCGAGCACATCCAGTATCGGCTTATCGTACTCGTCAATCAGCACCACGCAGCGGCGCCCCGTCTGTTCGTGGGCTGCTTCGAGCACACGGGCAAAACGGTTGCCCACGCTCACATCGCTTTCGGGCTGCACGCCGTACTTCTTTTCCCATCGGGACACGTAACTCTGCAATATGGCCTCCAGTTCGCCGGGGTTGAAGAAATTTCCCCCGTTGAAGTCCACGTGGAACACCGGATACACTTCCCATTCCGTTTCCAGCCGTTCGATGGCCAGTCCGCGAAACAGTTCCTTGCGACCCTCGAAATACTTCTCTAATGTAGAAATCAGCAGACTCTTGCCGAAACGGCGCGGACGGCTCAGAAAGTAAATCTTGCCTTCGTGCGTCAGGTTGTAAATCAGTTCGGTCTTGTCCACATAAACAAATCCGCCTTCGACAATCTGGTCAAAGCTCTGCATTCCGATAGGGTATTTCATAACGGCGTTCCTCCTATTGTTTATCATTCGAGGCAAATATAGTGAAAGGTGAGCACAGAAGCAAGACAAAAGCTTGCTTTTGGCAGGATATTGCCGAACCGCATCCTATCTTCGTTAATAGAAAGATAGCGAAATTATACGAAGATTGATGCAGGCCGCAAAAGACAAAACTTGAAAAATAACATTATCTTTGTGGGCACAACCATGTCGTACTGAAAAAGATGAAACGGAAAAACATACCTCACCGACAAACCGCAAGTATAAAAGCCCTGACCGTCCTCTGCTGTCTGCTCCTGCTCACGGTCTGCCTGCCCGGCCGGGCACAAGGCGAACGGATTATACTCGGCAACGAACGAACCTCCGAATACTACCCCTTGCTGCGGGGAAAACGTGTCGCCCTCTTCGGCAACCATACCAGCCTGCGCGGCAACCGGCATCTGTTGGACTGCCTGCTGGCGGACAGCATCCGCGTAGTGGCCGTCTTCTCGCCCGAACACGGCTTCCGCGGCAATGCCGACGCAGGCGAAAAGGTAGGCAGCAGCGTGGACAGCCGCACGGGTGTCCCCATCCTCTCCCTTTACGACGGTAAGGACAAGCGCCCCTCGGCTGCCTCGATGAAGAAGTTCGACGTGCTGCTGGCCGACATTCAGGACGTGGGTCTGCGCTTCTATACCTATTACATCACCCTGTGCCGGCTGATGGACGCCTGCGCCGAATATGGCAAATCCGTCATCGTGCTGGACCGTCCCAATCCGAACGGCCACTACGTCGATGGTCCCGTGCTCGACATGAAGTACAAGAGTGGTGTAGGCTGGCTGCCCATTCCCGTGGTGCACGGCATGACACTGGGTGAGCTGGCCCGCATGGTGAACGGTGAAGGCTGGCTGCCCACCGGGCGAACCTGCCGCCTGACCGTGGTGCCCTGCCTGAACTACACCCACCAGACACGTTACGACCTGCCCGTGCCGCCCTCGCCCAATCTACCCAACATGAAAGCCATTTACCTCTACCCCTCGCTCTGCCCGTTCGAGGGGACGGTGGTCAGTCTGGGTCGCGGAACGGACAAACCCTTCCAGATATACGGTCACCCCGATATGAAAGGCTATTCCTACAGCTTCACCCCGCGCAGCGTGCCCGGCGCCAAGAATCCGCCCCTGTTGGGCAAACGGTGCCACGGCGCAGACCTGAGCGGAAAGAGCGACGAAGAACTCCGCCGCGAAGGCCTCAACCTGACCTACGTCATCGATGCCTATCGCAACCTGAACATCGGCGACCGCTTCTTCACCTCCTTCTTCGAACTGCTGATGGGTACCTCCTATGTGCGCCGGATGATCGAGGAAGGGCGCAGTGCCGAGGAAATCAGAGCACGCTGGATGCCCGACGTAGAACGGTTCAAGGAGCAACGCCGACCCTATCTATTGTATAACGAATAAACCCCACACACATGTCTCCCCTATCCGTTCTGCTTACCCTCGCCGCCTATTTTGTTATCCTCTTCACCGTCTCCTACTTGGCCGGACGCAAAGCCGACAATGCGGGCTTTTTCACCGGAAACCGCCGTTCGTCGTGGTACGTTGTGGCGTTTGCCATGATCGGCGCCAGCATATCGGGCGTCACCTACGTCTCCGTGCCCGGCATGGTGAAGGACAGCGGATTCGGCTACCTTCAGATGGTGCTGGGTTTCATTGCGGGGCAGTTCATCATTGCCTTCGTGCTCACGCCGCTATTCTATCGCCTGAATCTCGTTTCGGTCTATGAATACTTAGAGAGCCGCTTCGGACGGGCATCCTACCGCACGGGGGCGTGGTTCTTCTTCCTCTCGAAGATGTTGGGAGCTGCCGTGCGTCTGATGCTGGTTTGCATCACCTTGCAGTTGCTCGTCTTTGGTCCCTGCGGACTGCCTTTCGTGCTGAATGCCGCCCTGACCGTGGCATTGGTCTGGCTCTACACCTGGCGCGGAGGCGTGAAGTCGCTCATCTGGACCGACTCGCTGAAGACGCTCTGTCTGATTGTGTCCGTCGTGCTCTGCATCGGCTACATGGCTTCGGGCCTCGGGCTCACGCTGGATGGGGCTGCGGAAGCCGTCATGTCCAGCGAGCTGTCGCGCATCTTCTTCTTCGACGACCCGAACAACCGGCAATACTTCTTCAAGCAATTTCTGGCAGGTGTATTCACCACCATCGCCATGAACGGGCTGGACCAGGACATGATGCAACGCAACCTGAGCTGCCGCAACTCGCGCGAGTCGCAGAAGAACCTGCTGACCAGCGCCTTGCTGCAGTTCTTCGTCATCCTGCTGTTCCTGATGCTGGGCGTGCTGCTCTACCTCTTTGCCGAAAGTCGCGGTATCCGGGTGGAGAAGAGCGACGAACTGTTTCCGCTGATTGCCACCGGCGGCTACCTGCCCGTCGTGGTGGGCATCCTCTTCATCGTGGGACTTACCGCGTCGGCCTATTCGGCGGCGGGCTCGGCACTGACGGCACTCACCACTTCGTTCACGGTGGACATCCTGGGCATCAAGGGCAAGACCGAAGCCGAAGTCGCCCGCCTGCGCCGCAGGGTACACGCGGGCATGGCGGTGCTGATGGGCATCGTCATCGTGGCCATCAACCTGCTGAACAATACCAGCGTCATCAACGCCGTCTATACATTGGCCAGTTATACTTACGGACCCATCCTCGGCCTGTTTGCCTTCGGCATCTTCTGCCGGCGCAGGGTACGCGACCGCTACATCCCGTTAGTGGCTCTTACCTCGCCCGCACTGTGCTACGTGTTGCAGCGCAATTCCGAGGCGTGGTTCGGCGGCTACCAGTTCAGCTACGAACTGCTGATATTCAATGCGCTGTTCACCTGTCTGGGGCTGTGGATGGTGAGCCTGCCCCGGAAGAACATATAAAGAATAATCCATTATCCACCATATTTTACTTATTACAGATTATGAACATCGATTGCTACCTCCTTAGTACAGGAAACAAAGACATAGAACAGACCGTCAGCGGCCTGAAGGCCACAGGACAGGTCGCACAAATCAACCTCATCGGGCCCAAAGTACCCGCGAACCTGAGGAACGGTTACGGCGTTCTGGAAACAGAAGTTCCTTTCAGCAGCCAGGTGATGCAAACCATCGCCCGAAGCGCACAGGCACCCTATACGCTGCTCTACACCAAGGACACCGCCCTCTGCTTAGGTATGTTCGCTCTGGAACGTATGATACGCATTCTGGAAGACAGCGATGCGGGCATGGTTTATGCCGACCATTATCAGCTGAAGGAAGGCCGGCGACAGGCAGCTCCCGTCATCGACTACCAGCCGGGGTCGCTGCGCGATGACTTCGACTTCGGCTCCGTCCTGCTGCTGCGCACCGACGCGCTGAAAGAAGCTGCCGACCGCATGACGTCCGACTATCGCTACGCCGGCCTGTACGACCTGCGCCTCAAGCTGTCGCAACATCATCAGCTGGTACACATCAACGAATACCTTTACACGGAAGTGGAGACCGACACCCGCCTGAGCGGCGAGAAGCAGTTTGACTACGTCGATCCGCGCAACCGCGACCGCCAGATTGAGATGGAGGCAGCCTGCACCGAACACCTGAAGGAGGTGGGTGCCTATCTGAAACCGGAGTTCGAGTCCGTGGCCTTCGACGCCGGCGACTTCGAGTACGAAGCATCGGTCATCATCCCCGTGCGCAACCGTGTCCGCACCATCCGCGACGCCATCCGCTCGGTGCTGTCGCAGCAAGCAGACTTCCGCTTCAACCTGATTGTCATCGACAACCACTCCACCGACGGCACCACCGAGGCCATCGACGAATTTGCAGGCGACCCGCGCCTCATCCACCTCGTGCCCGACCGCGACGACTTAGGCATCGGCGGCTGCTGGAACGTGGGTGTGCACCATCCCCAGTGCGGCAAGTTTGCCATTCAGTTAGACAGCGACGACGTTTACAAGGACGAACACACGCTCTCGACCCTCGTACGCGCCTTCTACCAGCAACAGTGCGCCATGGTGGTGGGCACGTACCTGATGACCGACTTCCGGATGAACCCCATCCCGCCCGGCATCATCGACCACCGCGAATGGACGCCC
>CABROZ010000100.1 GCA_902472795.1 uncultured Bacteroides sp.
GCTTTCCTTTAGGCACGGATTACACGGAATTTCGCGGATGATTATTCTTCTTTCTCGGTGTTTTTCCGTGTAATCCGTGCCTAAAAATAACAAGATGTCAGTTACTTTTAGTTTTGACACACCCTTTTAGAAGTTAAAGCCAATAGTTCGAGTATTGGATCGGCATACTTTCACAAAGGTATTGGCTTAACTTCTTAACTCCTTTGACTCCTGCAAGTTTTGGTAAAAACCGAAACGTGACGCACTATATACGCGCGCACGTGCATGCGCGTGGGTGTGTGTGAGGGAAGCTGCAAGATTGCAAGATTGCAAGATTCGTATCGGCTTCATCGCTGCCTGTGTCCGTCCGCGTAGTCCTGTGGTGAAGGGGGTGAGGACTGAAAGATATGGCTACTCGGTGAAACCTTGTGTCCTCTGCGGTGGACCGTCGGCCGGTCTTTAAATCTGCCTCTGCTTCCAGTTGCCTTTGCGCAGGTAATAGTAGCAGAAAAGGAAGATGAAGGTGGAGTAAACAATCTCGGAAGTCCAGCACAGGGCGACATCGATGCGCAGGTAGAGGATAATGAACGTGATATAGGCCACATAGATGACCAATACGGACAGTTCGAGGCCGAGGGCGGTCCGGGTATTGCCTGTGCCCGAAACGGCCTGAAAATAGACGTTAGCGGGGATCAGGAAGAGGTAGGTGGAACACATGACCCACAGCGAAGGCACGGAAGCTTGACGAAGGTCGGTCATGTCGGTGTAGATGCTTAGTATCAGCTCGGGAAAGAGGCAGAAGAGCAGGCCCAATGGCACTACCAACAGATAGGCCAGACGGATGTGCTGACGGATGGTGGTGTGAACGGAATCGGCCTGTCCGGCGCCTATCAGGTTGCTGACTAGCGAGCCGCAGGTTGATGCGAAGGCCATCATGACCATGAAGAGGATGCCGCTGACGCTGCGTATGATGTTGGTGATGGCCAGCGGACGCTCGCCCAGGTGCTCGATGTAGAGGAAAAACAGGAACCACGTGGCGAGGGACAGAAAGTTCTGCAACATGGTCCAGAATGAGACGTTGAGCATGTGGCGCAGTACGGGCAACTGAAGCGGGGGAATGTGGTTGAGGCCGTACTTGCGGCAGTCGATGCGGCAGCGTGTATAGACAATGAAGAAGGCAAGCGAAATCAGCTCGGCCAGCGACGAGCCGATGGCTGCACCGGCAATGCCCAATGCGGGAAAGCCTAACTTGCCGAAGATGAGAATGTAGTTGAAGATGACGTTGCTGAGGACCATGACGATGGAGTTGAGCGTCAGTGTCTTAGTCTGCATGGTGCCCAGAAAGAAGGCACGGAAGATGATGGCGCTGAACGAGAAGAAGGCGCCGAATACGCGCCAGTGCAGGTAGCCGGTAGCTGCTTCGTAGATTTGCGGCGATTCGATGATGTGCCTCAGCAGGATGGGCGAGAAGCAGTAGGAGAGCAGGAACAGGACGGCTGCCAGGAGGATCTGGAAGTAGATGCCCTGATAGAACAGCGCACCTATTTGCGTGTAGTTCTGTTCGCCGTTGCGCCGGGCCATGAGTATCTGGGCTCCGATGCTGAAGCCGAATGCTACCATGAAGATGACGGTATAGAATACTCCCGCGATGGCTGAAGCGCCTAATTCGACCTCGCCGACACGCCCCAGAAAGGCGGTATCGGTCATTCCGATCATTTGTTCCATGAGCAGACTGATGAGGATGGGGTAGGCGATGTGCCAGATTTGCTTGTCGGTATAGGGGGCGGGAGATGTTGGTTTCATATCTTGGCTTCGGATTGGTTGGTATAGAAATGACGCGGAATACACAGATTGGGATTCGTGCACCGTTGCTGTGGAACGATGTTTGAAAATCTATGTTGTCCGCGTCATTCTTTGATTGCGCTGACTACAGGCCGGTTGTTCAGATGGGACGGCCGACCTGCCGCTGACAGTCGGTCGGATTTACTTGCGACCTTGATTCTGTCTTTGCTTCATCAGTTCTTCCTGTTGCTTCTGCATGGCTTCGAGGCGGGCAGCGAAACTTGACTTTTTCATCTGCTTGGGATCCTTCTTGTTGGCTTCGAGCTGTGCCAGCAGGGCTTCCTCGTTGGTCGTCTTGCGCAGGATGATGGTGGTGGCAACACTGATCAGCGTGGAGAGGAAGTAGTAGTAGTTCAGTCCCGAAGGATAATCGTTCAGGATGAACAGGAACATGATGGGCATCAGGTAGGACATCCACTTCATGGCTGCCATTTGCGGGTTGGCACCGGTGTCCTGCTGCTGCATCATGTATCGGGTGTTCAGAATGTTCGTAACCGTCATCAGCAGACAGAACAGACTGAGGTGGCTGCCTAAGAACGGGATGTGGAACGGGAAGTTGATGAATGCGTCGTACGTGGAGAGGTCGTCGGCCCACAGGAAGCTTTGCTGGCGCAACTCGATGGCGCTCGGCACAAAGAGGAACAAGGCCATCAGGATGGGGAACTGGATGAGCATCGGCAAGCATCCGCCCATCGGGCTGACGCCGTACAGGCTGTAGAGGCTCATGATTTCCTGCTGCTTCTTCATGGCGTCTTCCTGCTTGGGGTATTTCTTGTTGATCTCGTCGATTTTCGGCTTCAGTACGCGCATCTTGGCCGATGACATGTAGGTCTTCCAGGTGGCGGGGAATACGACGGCTTTGACGATGAGCGTCATGAACAGCAGGACGAGTCCCATGCTCAGTCCCCAGCTTGACAGCCAGTCGAAGATGTTGATGGTAAACCACTTGTTGATCCAGCGCAGAAGAGGCCAGCCCAAATAGACCAAGCGGTTCAGTTCCCACTTGTCGTCGCGGTCTTTGTCGAGGGCCGTCAGCGTCTTGTAGTGGTTGGGACCAAAGTAGAAGTAGAGCTGGGTAGGCGTCTGACCGGTCGGGTCGAAAGCCGTACTCATCTCGGCTGCGTAGTCCTTGATGTAGCCGCTGCCCTGGGGCTCCATTTTCGATGTCAGCTTGCTCTTCTCGAAGCTGGATTCGGACAGGAATACGGACGAGAAGAACTGATTCTTGAATGCAATCCAGTCGAGGGGTTCGGATACTTCGGCTTCGTCGTTCTTCGAGGCCGAGAGGTAATCGGTGCTTTCGCCGGTGATCTTATAGGTCAGTTCGGCCAGGCGGTTTTCGTAAGTGTATCCTTTCTCGATCTGGCGGGCACGTTGTGCCCATTCAATGTCGATCGACTTGTTGCTTGCAGCCAGCTTGTCGCCCATGTTCACTGCTTGGATGGTAAAGTCGAGCAGGTAGGTGTCGGGGTGCATGGCATAGGTGAAGTCGATGTAGCTTGCACTGTCGGCTGCCAGACGCATGGTCACAGTGCTGTCGGTCTGATTGACAGGTGTGAAATAATAATCCTGCGTCTGTATGGTCTCCTTCTTGTTGTAGAACAGGAAGTTCATGGAAGCATCCTTGCCACTGAACAGGGTGACGGGGGTCTTTTTGTCCTGTCCCATGTATTCTTTCAACGTGGCCGATGCGATTCGACCGCCTTTGGTGTCAATGACAATCTTTGCGACATTGTTCTGCAGTGTGACTTGCTTGTCTGTGCCTTTTCGGGCATTGAAAAACAGGCTGGTCGAGTCCAGGCTCTGCTTTTCGATCTCGTTGGCCAGTGCGGCTTCGGCTTTGGCTTTCAGATCGGCTTCGCGTTGTTGTACTTGGGCGATGGAATCATAGTAGCGTTGCTGGGCTGCTCTTTCTGCCTCGCTCGGACGGCTCAGGAAGCTGAAGACCACGAGTACAATGACAATCAGAACCAGACCTGTAATGGTATTTTTATCCATGTAGTCAGTAAAATATAATTAATGTTTTTATGAATGATGTTATCATTTTTCTGCTGTATCCTTTTCATTTGCGGCTTTGTCGCGCTCGTTTTCGATGGCGGCTTTTACAAATGAAACGAACAACGGATGGGGCTTCAATACGGTGCTGCTGTATTCCGGATGGAACTGGGTGCCGATATACCATCTGAGGGTCGGTATTTCGACGATTTCGACCAGGTCGGATTCGGGATTGATGCCTACGCACTTCATGCCTGCTGCTTCGTATTCGTCCTTGTATTGGTTGTTGAATTCGTAGCGGTGGCGGTGGCGTTCCTGAATGTGCTCTTCGCCGTAGGCTTCGTATGCCTTGCTGCCTTTCTTCAGTACGCATTCGTATGCGCCCAGACGCATGGTGCCTCCCATGTTGGTGATGGACTTCTGCTCTTCCATGATGTCGATGACGTTATGGGGCGTCTTTTCGTCCATTTCGCGCGAATTGGCGTCGGCGTATCCCAACACGTTGCGGGCAAACTCGATGGCCATGCACTGCATGCCCAAGCAGATGCCGAAGGTGGGGATATCGTGAGTGCGGGCGTATTTGATAGCTACGAATTTACCGGGGATGCCTCGTTCTCCGAAACCCGGTCCGATGAGTACGCCGGCCTTGCCTTTCAGTGCTTCGGCTACGTTGTCTTCGGTCAGCTTTTCGCTGTTGACAAAGTCAACTTCTACTTTGCGGTCATTGTATGTCCCGGCTTGTGACAAGGCTTCACGAATGGACTTGTAGGCATCCTGAAGGTCGTATTTGCCTACGAGGGCAATGTGCAGGGGAGCGGTCTTCTCGGCCTTGTGACGGCGCTCCAGAAAAGCACGCCACGGTCCCAAACCCGGCGTGTCGCCGACGGGCAGGTCCATCTTCTTCAGGATGGTTGCGTCGAGTTTCTGTTCCTGCATCAGGATGGGTACTTCGTAGATGGTAGGTGCGTCGATGCTCTGTACGACGGCTTCTTCATCGACATTACAGAACTGGGCTACTTTTTTCCTGAGGTTGGCATTCAGCTCGTGTTCGGTACGCAGAACGAGGATGTCGGGCTGGATACCTACGCTCTGCAGCTCTTTGACGGAGTGCTGGGTCGGCTTGGTCTTCAGTTCGCCGGCAGCAGCCAGGTAGGGTACATAAGTAAGGTGTACGCACAATGCGTCTTTTCCTAATTCTCTTTTCAGCTGGCGGATGCTTTCCAGGTAGGGCAGTGATTCGATGTCGCCTACGGTACCTCCGATTTCGGTGATGACGAAATCGAATTTGTATTTGTTGCCCAACAGTTTGACGTTGCGCTTGATTTCGTCGGTGATATGGGGGATGATCTGGATGGTTTTTCCGAGATAATCGCCTCTACGTTCTTTGTCGATCACACTCTTGTAGATGCGGCCGGTTGTGATGTTGTTGGCTTTTGTGGTCTGGATGCCTAAGAAACGTTCGTAGTGTCCTAAGTCCAGATCGGCTTCGTGACCGTCAACCGTTACGTAACATTCTCCGTGTTCGTAAGGATTCAGCGTACCCGGGTCGATGTTGATGTACGGGTCGAACTTCTGGATTGTAACTTTGTAACCTCTTGCTTGCAGCAATTTACCGATGGAGGATGAGATAATGCCTTTTCCTAACGAAGAGGCAACGCCACCAGTGACGAAAATATACTTTGTTTCTCCCACAGCTATACTGTTTTTAATTAATTTGTTTTCAATTTAAAGCGCAAAATTATGAAAAAAAAGAGGAAGTACATAAGGTTTGGCAAAAACAATTGTGAAAAACCTTGGAAGACGTCTATTTTGCCGGAGTTTCGGATGGATTTGTTCGCGCTGGGGTTAAGAGGGTGAATCCAAACAAAGGTATCTGAGAGGGGGCAAAACAGAAAGTGACTGACATCTTGTTATTTTTAGGCACGGATGACGCGGAAAAACGCAGAGAAAGAGAATAATCATCCGCGAACTTCCGTGTAATCCGTGCCTAAAGGAAAGCGGTTCCTTAATTTGATACACTTTCCTGATACTATGATTAATTTCTTAAGTTTCGCAAGTCTATTAATAGGTTGTAGTTAAGGAGTTAAGAAGTTAAGGAGTTAAGCCAATACCTTTGTGAAAAAGGATACAGGCCATACACTTCATCTATTGGCTTTAACTCCTAAACCCACCTTAGTGGGTGATAACTTCTTCTAACTCCTGTAACTCCTGCAAGTTTCGGTAAAAAACGAAACTACGGATTTTAACTTCTCGCAGGTTGTTTCCTATATAAAATAAAGCTATTTTTGCACTCGAATCATAAACATAGGGCTTAATGAAGAATAGACGTTTTTTTGTGTGGATTACAGTGGCCATGCTATATCCATCGTTGCTGATGGCGCAGCAATCCAGCAAGATGGTTTCGGACAAGAATGCTGCAGGAGTGCGGGTAAGCGTATCGGATACTGTCAGAGCAGATACCTTGTCCGGGATATTGAAGGAAAATCTGATGTTGAAACTAAATAAGGTGGATTCCGTTTTCAGGCTGGATACGGTTTCGGTGCTGTATGAAAAGAATCTGGGGGTATTGAACTACCTGAATGATCCTTCTTCGCCGGAGCGTTACATTGCGTGGAATCCGTATTATTATCGGCTTTTTGTGCCTTTTACTTATTATTATGGTCCGCTGAATCGTTATTCGACCTTGACATGGAAGTTTCAGCAGCCGGATACGGTGCCTGCGCTGACGCGGGATTTGTTGCCTTACGACACGTTGAGCTTCTCGTCGCTGGATCGGATTGAACAAGTGGTTGACCGCACACTGTTGTCGGCTTATGTGCACTGTCCGCGGAAAGTGGTCCGTACGGAGGATGTCATTAACCGGGGACGACTTTTCAAGGATGACATTGAAAAGGAGGCGTCGTCCAGACCTTCCATCATCAAACTTTTCTCGCAGGAAAAAATGTCGGTAAAGCAGGATGCGGGAGTGGTTATCCACAAACCGAATTGGTGGACTACCGGAGGAAACGGATCGTTGCAGATTACGCAGAATTACATTTCGGGCAACTGGTATAAGGGAGGTGAAAGTACCAATTCGGTGCTTGCCAGCCTGCAGTTGTTTGCAAACTACAACGACCGTGAAAAAATTCAGTGGGAGAATCTGATTGATGCAAAATTGGGATTCACATCGGCACCCTCGGATACTTACCACGATTATCTGGTCAATACCGACCAGCTGCGCATCTACAGTAAATTGGGCGTTCAGGCAGCCACTAACTGGTATTACACGATTTCTACCGAATTCAAGACACAGTTCTGCCATAGCTATAAGTCGAACGAAGAGCCGCTGGTTTCTGCTTTCCTGGCACCGGCTGACTGGTCGGCCAGCATCGGTATGGATTACAAGTTGCACAAAAACAAGATAAACCTTTCTGTGTTTATAGCACCTTTGACGTGGACGATGCGATATATCGGAAACAGTAAGGTGAACGAGGTGAATTTCGGCTTGGAAGAAGGAAAGACGGTGAAGCATGACTTCGGTTCGCAGATAAAGCCTACACTGACCTGGCAGATTATTTCGTCGATATCGTTGGAGTCGCGTCTTGACTTCCTGACAAGTTACAAGTGGGTGCGTATCGAATGGGAAAATACATTCAACTTTGTGTTGAACCGTTATTTGTCAACGAAGCTGTATGTACATGCCCGGTTTGACGACAGCAGTGTTCCGACTTCGGGAAGCAGTTACTTCCAGTTGAAGGAATTGCTCAGCTTTGGTATCAACTACACCTGGTAAAAACGGAAGCGGGATTGAGGCCTGCTTCATCGGCATAAGGATGTTTTCTCTGTCGGACCTGTATGCGGGATGACAGGAAAAACATCTTTATTTTTTGTCTTTTTCTGATGCTTGCCACATACTGTTAAGGAGTTAAGAAGTTAAGGAGTTATAGAAGTTATCACTCCGCTTTGCTCTGTTAGAAGTTAAAGCCGATAGTCTTGCAAAAGGGAAATAGGCAGTAACAGGTCTATTGGTCTGTATCCTTTTCACAAAGGTATTGGCTTAACTCCTTAACTCCTTAACTTCTTAACTTCTTAACTTCTTAATTTTTTAACTTCTTAACTCCTTAACTACAGCCTATTAATATATTTACGAAACTTAAATCAGATGTCAAAGCCGATAAAAAAAGGCATAAATACCTATGAAATCGGAAAAATGAACGTTATCGCACACAAAAAAACTATTTATTCTCTTGCAGTTCGTAAATAATGAGTAATTTTGCCGCGATTTGTAATGCTCACTTTGCAAAATGGCGAATACTATAGAACATCAAGGTATTGTGGAAAACATAACAGGTTCTCATCTTCAGGTGCGGATCATTCAAACTTCTGCCTGTGCGGCATGTAGTGTCAAGGGGCACTGCACTTCGGCCGACGTGAAAGAAAAACTGATTGACGTAACGGTGACTGATGCATCTTCCTATCGGGTAGGTGATCGGGTCTGTGTGGTTGGTGAGTTGTCGATGGGGGCCTTGGCCGTGTTGTATGCTTTTGTTTTTCCTTTTCTGATTTTAGTTGTTTCTCTTTTTGTCTTCATGGGCATTTGGAACGACGAGCTGCCTGCGGCGCTTGTTTCTTTTCTGCTTTTGGTGGTTTACTATTTTGTTTTGTGGTTGAACAGGGGACGGATGAGCCGTAGATTTTCGTTCTCGATAAAGCCGGAGATTAACTAATTTAAAAATAAATAACTAATAAACAACTGA
>CABROZ010000101.1 GCA_902472795.1 uncultured Bacteroides sp.
AAGTGTCTCTCGTGAGCCGTGCAAGTGTCTCTCGTGAGCCGTGCAAGTGTCTCTCGTGAGCCGTGCAAGTGTCTCTCGTGAGCCGTGCAAGTGTCTCTCATGAGCCGTACAAGTGTCTCTCACGAGCCATGCAGGCATGCCTCTCAGAGGGTATGGCAGGGGTCAGAGCCCCATGCACTCCCGGTAGAAGTCGAGGGTTTCGAAGATGGTATCCTTGTCGGCAGTCTGGTTCAGGCAGATATCGCCCACGTCTTTCAGCAGAGTGAAGTTGATGATGCCTGCGGTGTTCTTCTTGTCGTGCAGCATCAGCTCGTAGAGGCGGTCGTACTGCTTGCAACTGAAAGAGAAGGCGCCGTAGTTCTGACGGACAAACTGCACTACCTGGCGCATGCGTTCCTTGGGGAAGCCGGTCTTGAGGTGGGACAGGTAAAGTTCGCACACCAGTCCCCACGCCACGGCGTAACCGTGCAGCACGGGGCGATTCTCGGCCAGGGCCAGGCTCTCGAAGGCGTGTCCGATGGTGTGCCCCAGGTTGAGGGCTTTGCGGATGCCATGTTCTTGCGGGTCTTGGGCTACGATGTCTTCTTTGACCTGCACAGAGCGGCCTACCATGTCCTTCAGCAGGCGGTAGTCGGGGCATTCGGTGTCGAAAGCCAACAGTTCGTCAAGATGTTGCGGGGTGCTGATGAGGCCGTGCTTCAGCATTTCGGCATAACCGGAGAAGAAGTTGTGGGCATCGAGGCTACGCAGAAACTCGGTTTCAATCAGCACACTGGTTGCGGGCGCAAAGGCTCCGATTTCGTTCTTCAGGCCGTTGAAGTTGATGCCCGTCTTTCCGCCTACCGAGGCATCGACCATCGCCAGCAGCGTGGTTGGAATGTTGATGTAGGCTATGCCGCGCTTGAAAGTGGCAGCAGCAAAACCGCCGAGGTCGGTCACCATGCCTCCGCCCAGATTGATGAGGAGCGAGTGGCGGGTAGCACCTTGTTGGCTCAGGGCTTGCCACACCGAGGCCAGCGTTTCCAGCGTTTTATGCACGTCTTCGGCACCAATCGTGATTTCGGTGGCTCCCTTCAGGGCTTCGATGCCGGCCAGCAGGGGCAGGCACAGGCGGTGAGTATGTTCATCGGTCAGGATGAAGAGTCGGTCGTGCGGGCATTTCCCGATGGCGCCGGTCAGTGCACCGTCCAACTCTTCGCAGAGGATAACTTCTTGTTTGTTCATACGTTGATTTGTAATGGTTGATTGCTAATATCAGGTGGCAAAGATACTTTTTTGAGCCGACAAAGCATCGGTTTGCAGGGGGAAAAGCGGTTTTCCCCGACTTTTTTGGGGCGGAATACAAAGAAAATGCGTAAGTTTGTCCACGTAAAACTCTATATTACTTATTTAAAAACAAGAATACGCTATGAAAGCTTTGCTGCCCGTGTACTGTCGCCCGTTGGGCTACTTCGTGATTGCCCTTGCCTTGTTCCTGCCCTTCCTGATGCTGATGATGGGCCGTGTGACCGATGCTAACCTGCTCTTTTACAAGGAGTGCGCCAAACTGCTGATGATGATGGGCTGTCTGATGATCATCTTTGCGCTGACGAAGAACGAGACGGAAGAAACCGTTCGTGTGCGCAACCAGGCTACGCGCAACGCCATGTTCCTGACCGTGATCTTCATCTTCGGCGGAATGCTCTATCGGGTGGCCAAAGGCGACATTGCTTCGGTAGATACTTCCTCCTTTCTTATCTTTTTGATATTGAATGTGCTTTGCCTGGAATTTGGTATAAAAAAAGCGGCAGTTGATAGACTGTTTAAGCGGAATGGTCGATAAATAACGCAAATCATCGTGTCAGTCATTAAACCTTTTGCATGTTATTCTGTCAAATGAAACAGTGTAAAAGAATACATTGTTTATATAAAGAAGCAGAATAGACAAATGAAAAGAATTATCATTGGCACAGCGTTGTTGCTGACAACGGCACTGGCCGCGTTTTCGCAAACAAGAAGCATTACCGTGTCGGGGCGCGTGATGGAGGACGACACCAAGCAGCCGGCCATGCAGGCTACTGTGCAACTACTATCATTGCCCGACAGTACACAGGCGGCAGGCGTCGCAAGTTCTAACGATGGTTACTTCAAGCTGCCCAAGGTGAAACCGGGAAAGTACACCCTGCGTATCTCATACATCGGCTATAAGAGCAAGTTCATGCCGATGATTCTGACGGCGGCCGTTCCCGAGAAGAATATCGGTACGGTGACGCTTGAGTCGGATGCCGTGATGCTGTCCGAAGCCGTAGTCGTGGCCGAAGCTCCTCAGGTGCAGGTAGTCGAAGACACGATAGCCTTCAACTCGTCTGCTTATCGTACGCCCGAGGGCGCCATGCTCGAAGAGTTAGTCAAGAAATTGCCTGGAGCCGAAATCGACGACGACGGTAACGTGAAAATCAACGGAAAGGACGTCTCCAAAATTATGGTGAACGGAAAGGAATTCTTTGGCGGCGACGTGAAGACCGGTTTGAAGAACCTCCCCGTGGACATGATTGAAAAACTGAAGACCTACGACAAGCAGTCCGACTTGGCGCGAGTAACAGGTATCGACGACGGTGAAGAAGAAACCGTGCTCGACCTCACTGTGAAGAAAGGTATGAACAAAGGTATCTTTGGAAATATTGACCTGTCCGGCGGTACGGAAGACCGCTACATGGGGCGCGCCATGGTGAACTACTTCAACGACAATACACAGGTGACCTTTATCGCCGGTGCCAACAACGTGAACGATCAAGGCTTCTCGGGCGGTGGCGGCGGACCACGCTGGCGCAGAAACAACGGTCTGACGGCAACCAAGGAAATCGGTTTGGACTTTGCTACCGAGAGGGAAAAGATAGAACTCGGCGGTAGCGTTCGTTACAAATATAGCGGTAACGATGTCTATAGCGACGGTTATACCGAAAACTTCCTTTCGAGTGGTTCAGGTTCGTCTTTCAACAATTCGCGTTCGCTCAGTAAGAGCAGCAATCAGGATCTCAAAGCTGATTTCCGTCTGGAGTGGAAGCCCGATTCGATGACCAACATCATCTTCCGTCCCAACTTCAGTTACGGCAAGACCGGGAGTTATTCCAATTCCATGTCCGGAACCTTTAACAGCGATCCTTATGCGGTGATCGCTAATCCTAACGATTATCTGGATATCACCCAGTTGGCTAAACTCGATCTGTCGGGCGAGACATTCGACGGTGAAAGCACCGACCCCTTGCAGAGTATCCGTGTCAATACGTCGAACAACCTTTCCAGCAGCGACGGCAACTCGCTGTCGGCAAATGCCACTTTGCAAGTCAACCGCCGGCTCAGTTCGAACGGTCGTAACATTACCTTCCGTGGTACAGCCGGTTACAGCAATTCGGAAAATGACCAGTACAGCGCGTCGAACACCCGTTACTTCCAGGCCGGAGAAGACGGAACCGTAAAGCCCGAAGACATCATCCGCCGCTACATGACTACGCCTACCGATGGCTACAACTACAGCCTGGAGCTGACCTATAGTGAGCCGCTCTGGAAGGCTACCTTCCTGCAGTTCCGCTATCGTTTCAGCTACAGCAACAGCACGAGCGACAAGAAAACCTACAACCTCGGTAACGATTGGAACATGGGCGACCTGTTGCCCGATGGGTATGAGGATGGCTTCGATGCCGAGCAAAGCAAGTATGCCGAATACGAGACATATACTCACCGCTTCAGCCCCAGCCTGCTCTTCAACCGCGAGAAGTATCGTCTGAGCATTGGTGCCGATTTTGAGCCGCAAAACACTTCGTTGTCCTACGAGAAGGGCTCGTATGTGACCGACACCACCCGTAGCGTCTTCAATGTAGCTCCGAGTATCGATTTCCGTTACCGTTTCTCGAAGGTGAGCCAGTTGCGTATCACTTACCGCGGACGCAGTTCGCAGCCAAGCATGGAGAACCTGTTGGATGTGACCGACGACTCCAACCCGCTGAACATTACGATGGGTAATCCGGGTTTGAAGCCTTCCTTCAGTCATAACTTCCGCATGTTCTACAATACTTATGATCCCGAGCGTCAGCGAGGCATCTTCACTCATGCCAACTTCCAGATGACACAGAACAGCATCAGTAACATGAGAACCTACAACGAACAGACCGGTGGATGGACCAGCAAGCCTGAAAACATCAACGGTAACTGGAGCGCAATGGGTATGTTCGGCATCAACTCGGCATTGAAGAACAAGAAGTACACCATCAGTTCCTTCAGTAATGTGTCTTATAACAATAATGTCGGTTACCTTTCTGTAGGCACGGTCGCTCAAAAGAATACGACTACCAATCTGAGTTTGCAGGAACGTCTGACAGGTACTTACCGTAACGATTGGTTCGAGTTCGGACTGAACGGTTCGTTCTCGTATTCGATGGAAAAGGACAAGCTGACTCCTACTAACAATCAGAATCCTTACAACTTCTCGTATGGTGCTACTACGACCATGACTGCTCCGTGGAACATGACCCTTTCGACGAACATTGCCAACCAGAGCCGTCGCGGTTACCTCGACAGCAGCATGAACCGCAATGAGCTTATCTGGAATGCGCAGCTTTCGCAGACATTCCTCGGAGGAGCTGCTACGGTCAGTTTCGAGATGTATGATATCCTGAGACAGCAGAGCAACATCAGCCGTTCGCTGACGGCAAGCGGACGTTCGGTATATACCTATAATGGTGTCAACAGCTATTGCATGCTGCACTTTATCTACCGTCTGAACATCTTTGGAGGCAAGAATGCCCGTGACAAAGGTCCCGGTATGGGATTTGGTCCCGGTCATGGCCCCGGCCCCGGTGGAAACCGTGGAGGCTTTGGCGGCGGTCGCCCCCGTTTCTGATATTTCCTGACTATAGTTTTTGTGGCGCGGACCCGAGTTGGAACTACATTTTCCCTCGGGTTCGCGTTTTTTATAGGTATGTCGCATGACCCGGGCAGGAAGGATGCTGTGGGCTTCGTTACTTTTTCAGTCCGAAGTGAAAGAGTATTCTGAAAAAAGCTCTATATTTGTTTGCATGATAGACTGGAACCTTATAGCAGGACAGATCGCCTCGGTCGCATTCGACATCGTATATTTTGGCGTAGTCATCGGTACGATTATTGTGATAGTGCTCGACAATCGTAATCCGGTGAAGACCATTGCGTGGGTGCTGATTCTGATGTTCCTGCCGGTGGTTGGTCTGGTTCTTTACTTCTTTTTCGGGCGTAGCCAGCGGCGCGAGCGCATCATCGGGAAGAAACTCTACAGCCGGCTGATGAAGAAATCGATGGCCGAATACATGGCTCAGGACTCGTGTCGTCTTCCGCTGCACTACAGTCGGCTGATCTCGCTGTTCCGCAATGCCAATCAGGCTTTTCCCTTCGACGGAAACCGGGTGCAGGTGTACACCGAAGGCTTGTCGATGCTGCAAGCGCTGCTGCGCGAGTTGCAGAAGGCTACGCAGCACATCCATCTGGAATTTTATATCTTCGAGGACGACGCCATAGGGCGCATGGTGCGCGATGTGCTGATGGAGAAAGCCCGTTCGGGGGTAGAGGTCCGGGTGATTTACGACGACGTAGGCTGTTGGCATGTGCCCTCTCGCTTTTTCGATCAGATGCGCGAGGCAGGTGTCGATGTTCGCAGTTTCCTGAAGGTGCGCTTCCCGTTGTTCACCAGTAAGGTGAATTACCGCAATCACCGCAAGATAGTGGTCATCGACGGTCGTGTAGGCTTCGTGGGCGGCATGAATCTGGCCGAACGCTATGTGCGCGGTGTCTCTTGGGGCGTTTGGCGCGACACGCATCTGCAGCTGGAGGGAAAGGCTGTTCATGGCTTGCAAACGGCTTTTCTGCTCGACTGGTATTTCGTGGACCGTACGCTGATAACCTCGGCACGCTATTTTCCGAAGATCGATTGCGTGGGTACGGCTTTGGCACAGATTGTGACGAGCGAACCTGTAGGCCCGTGGCGCGAAATCATGCAGGGGCTTTGCATGGCCTTGATGGGTGCGCGCAAGTATTTCTATATGCAGACTCCTTACTTCCTGCCCACCGAGTCGGTGCGGGTGGCTATGCGAACGGCGGCGCTTGCGGGCGTGGACGTCAGGCTGATGATTCCCCAGCGTGCCGACAGCCGTCTGACGCATCTGGCTTCGTGTTCCTATCTGGCCGATGTGCTTCAGGCAGGGGTGAAGGTCTATTTCTATAAGAAGGGTTTCCTGCATTCGAAACTGATGGTTTCGGACGATGAACTGTCAACGGTAGGCTCTACCAATATCGACTTCCGCAGTTTCGAGCACAACTTCGAGGTGAACGCTTTTGTTTACGATGTAGAGACGGCGTTGCAGATGCGTGAGATTTTCCTGCAGGATCAGCGCGACTGTGTGCAGGTGTTCCTGAAGAACTGGGTAAAGCGTCCCTGGCATCGGAAGGCTGCCGAGAGTGTGGTGCGTCTTTTCTCGCCTGTGTTATAGTTGCTGGCCGGGGGCGGACAGGTTATCGGAAGAAGCTGAAGTTGACGCTGCCATACACTCTTCTCTCCAAGAAGTGCGGATGGGTTTCGAAGTTGTTCTTCTTGCCGTGTTCCAATACGAACAGGCATCCTTCTTTCAGCAGGTTGTTTTCGAAGATGAGGTCGGGAAGGGTTTCCAGGCCGGGCAATTCATAGGGTGGGTCGGCAAAGATGAAGTCGAACTGCTCGCGGCTTCCCTGAATGTATTTGAACACATCGCCACGTACGGGAAAGCTGCAGTCGGTCTTTAACTCCTGCATGACTTTGCAGATGAAGGCGTAGTGGTCGCGGTCTTTTTCGACGCTGACTACCTGGTCGCACCCTCTGGACAGCAGTTCGATGCTGATGCTTCCCGTTCCGGCAAAAAGGTCGAGGGCGCGTATGCCGCCTTCGTCGAAGTCGATGTAGTTGTTCAGGACATTGAACAGATTTTCTTTGGCAAAGTCCGTAGTGGGGCGTGCCTTGAACGTGCGTGGCACGTCGAAGTGTCTTCTTTTGTATATTCCGCTGATTACTCGCATAACAGGTTGATGGTTTGCAGGTCCAAGTTATTGGCCGGGTTCATGACGAACACCCGGCGGATGAATTTTTGCAGTTCGGGCAGCAGGTCTTTCTTATCGTCCGGGTTGCCGCTCAGGTGCAGTTCGTCGCGTTCCTGTTCCAATCCAAGCTGTTTCCAGATGTAGAGCAGGTAGTAGATGCGGTCGGCATTGGTCTTGCAGTCGAACGAATTGGCCAGCAGCAGTCGTCCGCGTTCGTAGGCATATACGTTCAGGGCGCTTGCCTGCAGATAGACGTACATTTTGCGGTTGTTTCCTAACCGGCTTTTGGCTGCATAATACTCGATGAGGGGGCTGGACTGGGCATAAAACTTCGCCTCGGCATACTGCTCGCGCAGGAAGTTGAAGCTGCTTTTGTCGATGGCGAACAGGATGACGATGTTGTTGTTGGGCAGGATGTTGTATTGCACTAATTCGTTGTCCTTCTTCGTCAGGTTGTGGTAGAAGACGGTTTCGGCCTGTTCGTCTTCGAAGAATTCGAGCGGGATGAAAGTGAAGCGTTTGTTGGCCACCAGCACGTTGACCCGCTTGTATGGCCGGCTGAGCCACTCTACTTCGCGAAAAGTCTGTTTCAGATTGGCTGTCAGTGAGAGTGACTCGTCCGTCTGACGGTCGTAGAAGGAGTATTCGCCTTCGCCCAGAGGGTTGAATACAGAAAAAGAAAATCCATCCGTACAAAGACGGATGGATAATGTGTACTGTTCCGATTTGTTGAAATCAGTGTTTTCTATCATTTAAACTCAATGTATTATTCCCAGTTACCGGCGTTGTTGTTGGCTGTTTCCAAGCTACCGATCATCAGACCGCAGTACTTGTTCAGCTTAGTCTGCACATCTTTCAGGTTGGCAATTTCCTGTTTGTCCAGACCGTTCAGATAAACGTCGTAGGGAGCTTTTACTTCGAGCAGGCAGAAGGGAGCACCCGACTTGGCTGTATCGTTCTTGATAGCCATTTCGAACTGTGCGCCGTTTCCGTAGGGGATGTATCTCAGCGAGTCGGCGTTGAAGCCTTTCGGGAAGATGGTATCCAGTACGGCTACCCACATCGTATCACGTTTGAAGTTTTCCAAACCCCATTTCTTTACTTCAGCATAGTTACCGCTTTTCTTGGCTTTTTCGATGATGTTGATGGCTTTCTTTTCGGTTAAGCCGTCTTCCAACTGCTTGTCAGTCAGCTCGCCTTGTTTGTAGATGAAGGGGAGCTTCTGATTCTTGACGAATTCAATCAACGTATCGAAACTGGCCGTGTACTGCTGTTTGTTTAAGTTACGATACTCTGTTTGCGCCTTACGGATGTCAATCAGGCGGGCAATGACCGCTGCATCTCTCTGCTTTTTGGCATTCTCAAAATCGATAGGACCCATGATGCTGGCGTAGCAGACGTAAACCAACGCTATTATGCACAAGCCTAAAACGATATTAAATACTGTTTTCATGATAAATATGTTTTTTAGTTGT
>CABROZ010000102.1 GCA_902472795.1 uncultured Bacteroides sp.
GGAGACGTACCACGCCGCCGCCATGCCTATTGCTACGGCTACGACGGCTATCTTCAGAATGTCCACCGAGAGCAGACGCAGGATGTCGGAGGCTTCGGCACCGTTCACCTTGCGGACGGCAATCTCCTTGCTGCGGCGCTGTGTCTCGTCGCTGACGTAGCCGATGAGCCCCATCAGCACAATGAGGATGATGCAGGCGGTAGTGACCCACACCGTGTTGCGGAAGGCCGAAACACTGGCATTCTGCTCGCGGCGGACGTCCTGATAGGTGACGAACTCCAACGCCAGATTGGGATAGGTGGACTTGATGAAAGCGTTCAGACGCTTCAGATTATCATCCACCGGATCTTTCAGGCGGACGTTGAAGGAGCGGATACGGTCGTTCAGGATGAAGGCGGTACAGGTCTGCTCCTGAAAGAAGCCCATGTTGCGTACATCCTCCACCACGCCTGTTACGATGGCCGGTTCTTCCAGTCCCGACCAGGAGAGGTCGATGGGCAACTGACGGCCGATGGCGGTATCGCCCCACTTCAGCGTCTCTACCGTAGTGCGCCCTACGATGGCTTCGCCCCGATGCTGCGGCCAATGGCCTTCGAGCAGCGTCATGCCTACCACCTGAGGCATCTCCTTTTCTATCATCATGAAGTGCAGGGGGCAGATGAAGTTACCCTGATTGTCGGTCAGTCGGTTGGTGCTGTAATGAGCCAGCAGATTGTTTCCACTGCCCGCCACGGCCTCTACATAAGGCTCACGACGGATGGCGTCGGCCACACCTTGCGCCCGCTGGATGTCGCCCGTAACGATTCCGATGGCCAGTCCTTCGGAACGGAAACCTATGCTGCGGGTCATCAGGTCGTGATACTGCCACACGGTAGTCAGCAGCAGCCCTCCGATGAACGCCACGCCGATGAACTGCACCGTCAGCAGCCCCCGCTTCCACGAACGCTTGCCGTCGGTATAGCGGCGGAACACCTGCGTCACGGGGATGCGGGCATAGATTCGACCGGGCACTACCCCCGCCACGAGGAAGAGCAACAGCACCGTGCCCAGCGGAACGTAGAGCGTCTGCCACGTGAAGAGGTCGGTCAGTCGGCTGCCCAACAGCTCTTCCACCGGCTCGTGCAGCAACCAAAGCAACAGTCCGCCACACATGATGGAAGCCGCCACCAGCAGCCCCGTCTCCCAGAGGAACATCGAGAGGATATGCCAGCCGTCGGCACCACTGCACTTATGTACGCCCACCAGCTTGGCTCGCCGGCTCATGGCAGCCACCGCACGCAGCACATAGTTCAGGATAGAAACAAAGAAGATGGAGAAGCCCAGCACGCCGAGGATGACCAGCCGTCGCGTGCTGTCGGGCAAAGAACGATAGACCTTGTATAAAGGCAATACGCTGTACTCCGTCACCACGTCGTCGCCCAGGTGGGTATCGGTATATTGCTCCACAGCCTTCTGAATGCGGCTGTTCATGGTCTCCACGTCGGCGGGCTGCTTCAGTCGGAACAAGATACCGTAAAAGTTGTTCGTTCCCCATGTTCCTGCCCCGTAGCCCCAGTCCATGGCAGCCATGGACAGCAGCAGGTCGTGGGGCATGATGGTGTTGCCGGGCACGTCGGCATAAACGCCGCGGATGGTGACGTTGAACAGCTTCTCCACGGAAAGTTCCTTGCCGATGGGGCTTTCATCACCATAAAGCTCACGGGCTTTGCTTTCGGAGATGAAGGCGTTGCCCATCAGGTTCAGGTCGTTCGGGTTGCCCTGAAGCAGTGTCAGGCCGGTGGTGGCGAAGTAGGCCGTGTCGGCAAAGAGGGTCTGGATGTCTTCCAGTTTCTTGTCGTCCTTATAGAAGGTGGGCTTCCAGAAAGCGGCGGTCAGGCAAGCGCTCTCCACCAGTTCGGGGAAGGCCTCGCTGAGGTCAGCCGCGGCGGGGCGGTAGGTACTGTAGTTGTATTCGGGTTCGGGCACTCCCTTGGTCGCGTTCCTCATGCGCAGCATGACGAGCGTGTCAGGGTTCGGATAGAAGCGGTCGAAGCTCAGCTCATAGGCTATCTGTGCGAAGAGCAACACGCCCATCACCAGTCCCAACGTAAGTGAAACTAATTTCTCCACGGTGCCGCCATGTCCGCGGAGCAGGGTCTGTAGGGTGTAGTATAGGTGTCTCATGTTAATGAAGAATTAAGAATGAAGAATGAAGAATTGGAAATGAAGATTTCAGAAAGAAAAATTTGTACCGCAGGGTAAATTCTTCATTCTTCGTTCTTCATTCTTCATTTATTTACAGGTTTTTATTGCTCGCCACCACACTACCGTCAAACAGATGCACCGTGCGGTGGGCAAAGGAAGCATCGTGTTGCGAGTGGGTCACCATGATGATGGTGGTGCCTTCGCTGTTCAGTTCGCTCAGCAGCTTGATGACCTCGGCACCATTCTTCGAGTCGAGGTTACCGGTAGGCTCGTCGGCCAGTATCAGTTTAGGATTGGTCACCACGGCACGGGCAATGGCTACACGCTGCTGCTGTCCGCCCGACAGTTGCTGGGGGAAGTGCTGCGCCCGATGGCTGATGGCCATACGCTTCAGAATGTCGTGTACACGCTGTTTACGCTCGGCAGCCTTGATGCCGAGATAGGTCAATGGCAGCTCCACATTCTCGAATACATTCAGTTCGTCTATCAGGTTGAAGCTCTGGAAGACGAAGCCTATCTTACCCTTACGGACGCGGGTACGGTCTTTTTCGCGCAGATCGGCTACCTCCTGCCCCAACAGTTTATAACTGCCCGAGGTAGGGTTGTCCAGCAGACCGAGGATGTTCAGTAGGGTGGACTTGCCACAGCCCGACGGTCCCATGATGGCTACAAACTCACCTTCATCTACATGAAGGTTTACCTGGTTCAATGCTACGGTTTCTACTTCCGTCGTACGGAATACTTTACTAAGGTTGTTGATTTCGATCATAATAGTATAAAATGAAGAATTAAGAATGAAGAATGAAGAATTGGAAATGAAGATTTAGGAAAGAAAAATTCGTGCCGCAGGGCAAATTCTTCATTCTTCGTTCTTCATCCTTCATTAAATTATAGTTTATTCGCTCTTGATGCTCAGCACCGGATTCTCATTCGCGATGCGCCACGACTTCCACAGCACGCAGCCGGTGATGACAGCCAGCACGGCCAGACCAATCAGTACATACTCGAAGACCGACATCGAGGCCTGCGCGCTGAACATGTCCATCCACAGGGAGTTGACGTACCACGACGCCACAACCCCTATCACCACCGCAGGTACGGCCACATAGAGCACGTCACTCCCCAGCAGGCGGAGGATGTCAGAAGCTTCGGCACCGTTCACCTTGCGGATAGCTATCTCCTTGGAGCGGCGCTGCACCTCGTCGGCCGTATAGCCCAACAGGCCCATGAGCATGATGAAGAACATCACCACGCCCGCCACGACGGTGGCGTTGCGGAACACACGGACGGGGTTGTACAACATATTCATTGCCTCTTCCATCGAAGTGAAGTCGATAGTCTTGTCGGGGAAGGCTTCGGCGGCATCCTTCGTCAGGCGTTGCAGGTTCTCGGCAAAGGGCTCCTTCAGCAGAAAGTGCAGGCCGTTGTTGAATTGCTTGGTCATGAAACCGATGTAGGGCATCGGCTCGGTATAGAAGCCGTTTATCTGAAAGTCTTTCAGTACCCCCGTCACGGTAGAGGTTTCGCCCATCGTGTGGACAGTACGGCCCACAGCATCCTTTCCCCACTTCATCAGGCTGACGAAGGTTTCGTTCACCACCACCTCGCTGTTGTCGCGCGGCAGCCGGCCTTCTTTCAGCTTCATGCCCATCAGGTCGTAGTAGTTGGGCATGCAGGCGTCGAAGCGGGCGGAGAACAGGCTTTCACCGTTTTCTCCGGTGATGAAACAGCCGCTATATCCCTCCAGCGGGTTGCCGTAAGCGGAGGAGAGGTCTTCGACATAAGGCAGACTGCGGAAGAAGTTGTAGGCGTTGTCGCACTCCTTGGCCGTCTTGAAGGGCAGGTAGGTGCCTGCAATGCGCTCGGTACTGAAGCCCATGTCCTTACTCATAACGAAGTGGTATTGCATCATCACCATGCACATTAATCCGCAGATGAAGGCCACACCCGCAAACTGCACGAACAGCAGCGGGCGTTTCCACCCCTTCTTGCCCTCTGTGTAGCGGCGGAACACTTGAGTCACAGGAATGCGGGCAAAGAGGCGGCCGGGCAATACGCCCCCCACCAACAAGAGCACGCCCACCGTGGCGGCAGGTACCCACAGACGACTTCCGGCGAAGAGGTTGGTCAGTTTGGTAGCTACTGTATCTTCCACAAAGTCGCGGAAACCCCACAGCAGGAGGAACATCACGCCCAGTGCCAGTGCGACCACTATCAGCGTCTCTAACATAAACATGCCAAAGATACCTTCGCCACTGGCTCCGCTACACTTGTGTACACCCACCATCTTGGCGCGGCGGCTCAACGAAGAGATGGAGATGAGGGCGTAGTTCAGTGCTGTGATGAAGAGGATGGACAGACCTAATGTCAGCATGATGGTGAACATGCGTTGCACGTCGTCCTGCTGGCGGAAGGTGTCGCGCAGGGGTTTCACCCAGGCACGATAACTCCAACTGTCACGGGCTGGCAGATATTTTTCGGCCATCTTTTCCATACGGGTATTGAGGGCTTCCACATCCACCCCGGGGCGCAGACGCACGTACTGGAAGTAGGAGTCACCGCCGTTCCACGAGTAGTTCATCTGCTGGGCGGCCCAGGCGGGAGGCAGGGAGATGACGGCGTCGGCCCCCACGGTCGTATTGTCGGGCAGGTCGGCAAAGGTGCCTCTCACGGTCAGGTCGCGTTCGTGGTTGTAGCTGACTACCTTTCCGATGGGTTCCTCGCCGCCGAACATCTTTTCGGCCAGGCTCTTCGAGAGATACACCACGTTGGGTTGCTGGAGGTCCTGCACAGGGTTGCCGCTCAACACCTCGATGCCCATTGTCTGGAAGAAGAGCGAGTCGGCACAGAGCTTGCGCTCGTCGAAGCGGTGGCTGCCATAGTAGAGCGGCCACGAGGCCAAGTAGCGGTTTGTGCAGGTCGCTCCTTCCACCTCCTTGGGAAAACTTTCGAGGATGGCGCCCGCCAACGGCCCCATGTTCATGGTTTGCGACTCCTGCGCCTCACCGTTCATGACGAACTGGCTCCACACCTGATAGATGCGGTTGTAGTCGCGGAAACACGTGTCGTAACTCTGCTCGTAGGCCACGCGGGCAAAGAGCAGGATGCTCATGGCAAGTCCCAGACCTAAGGAAACGATTTTGAAGAGGACACTCCCCTTCCCTCTGAGCAGAGTCTGGGTGACGTAATAGATTTGTTTCATTGTATAACGAGTTTTTTGATTGTTTTCTGCCTATCTCTATGCAGAAATCGTGCCAAAGTAGTAATCTTGCTGATAACCAGCAGATAAGCATTTTCTGATTTCGGACGCAGTGTCCAATTATTGGACAGTGGTGTCTAATTATTAGACACCGAACAATTCTGTTCATCCGAAGTGAACCGTATGTTTTTCATTTTGTAATCCCAAGTTTTTCATTACCTTTGTCCGTATCAACAACATAAAACAACAAGATCATGAAAAATACTCCTATCGAACGCAAGCTGATCGATGATACTATCGACGAATTTCATATTACCGACTTTTCGAAAGCCACCATCCGCGAGGTGAAAGCCATTGCCGCAAAAGCCGAAGAAGAATCGGGTGTCGAATTTATTAAAATGGAAATGGGTGTGCCGGGACTTCCTCCGTCGGCTGTAGGAGTGAAGGCCGAAATAGAAGCTCTGGAAAACGGCATTGCCAGTCTTTACCCCGACATCAACGGACTGCCAGCTCTGAAGCAGGAAGCGGCACGTTTTATCAAGGCATTTATCAATGTGGATATTTCGCCCGAAGGATGCGTACCCGTTACCGGTTCCATGCAAGGCACTTTTGCATCGTTCCTTACGTGCAGCCAGTGCGACGAGAAACGTGATACCATCCTGTTTATCGATCCGGGGTTCCCCGTACAGAAGCAGCAGTTGGTGGTGATGGGACAGAAATACGAAACTTTCGACGTCTATGAGTACCGTGGCGAAAAGCTGAGAAGCAAACTGGAAAGCTATTTGCAAAAAGGCAACATCTCGGCCATCATCTACTCCAACCCCAACAACCCCAGCTGGATCTGCCTGAAAGAAGAGGAACTGAAAACCATTGGCGAACTGGCTACGCAATACGACGTGATTGTGTTGGAAGACCTTGCTTATTTTGCGATGGATTTCCGTCAGGACTTAGGTACTCCTTTCCAACCGCCTTACCAGCCTACCGTAGCACATTACACCGATCATTATATTCTGCTTATCTCCGGTTCCAAAGCCTTCAGCTACGCCGGACAGCGTATCGGGGTAAGCTGCATCTCGGACAAACTGTATCATCGTGCCTACCCCGGACTGACCAAACGATAAGATGGCGGAACGTTCGGTACAGTCTTCATCCACCGAGTGCTCTATGCCATGTCTTCGGGTACCAGCCATTCGGCTCAATATGCCTTGGCAGCTATGCTGAAAGCCGCTAACGACGGTCAATACAACTTCCTGGACGAAGTAAAAGTATACGGTGAACGTGCCCGCCGACTGAAAGAAATCTTCTTGCGCCACGGTTTCCATTTAGTTTACGACAACGACTTGGGCGAACCTGTAGCCGACGGATTCTATTTCACCATCGGCTATCCGGGCATGAGTAGCGGCGAACTGGCCAAAGAACTGATGTACTACGGTGTGAGTGCCATTTCGCTGGTAACCACCGGCAGTCACCAACAGGGTCTGCGTGCCTGCACTTCGTTCATTCAAGACCATCAATATGCCTTGTTGGATGAACGTATGAGGATATTTGCAGAGAATCATCCGGTAAAGAAATGATATTAGGGGATTAGACACTCAAGTCTCATTTTTAACTTCTATGAATTCTTGATATATAGACCGTTCTGATGAAGGTATTGTATTAGATTCGGAAGGAACACCTGTTAGCCTTAACATCCGATCTAATGTCAATTATACAATTAGTTAAATCTATTGAAAGAGGTACTTATGGATACTGAGCGAGCAAAGATTATCGGGATATCACGACACCGCCTATCTACTGATGGTGGCGGTGTTACCACTCTCGTTGCGTTTCATAAGTGTCCGCTTCGTTGCCGCTATTGTCTGAACCCCTTGTCACTTAGTGATGGTAAGCGTTTCCGCAGTTATTCACCCGAAGAATTGTATAAAGAAACACGCATTGATGAATTGTATTTTCTTGCGACCAACGGAGGTATTACTTTTGGAGGTGGTGAACCTTGTCTTCGTCCGCAATTTATTTATAAGTTTCGAGAATTGTGTGGCAATGGATGGCAAATAAACCTTGAAACATCACTTAATGTACCGATTGCGAATATCAGATATTTGCTCCCAATAGTAAACATGCTAATTATCGATATTAAGGATATGAATCCAGAAATTTATAACAATTATACAGGAAAAAGCAATAACCTTGTAATCGAAAACCTCAAGTTAATAACTAAGCTAAACCGACAGAATAATTGTATCATAAGGCTTCCGTTGATACCCAAATTCAATGTAGATGCCGATCGTATTGCCAGTCGTGCAGCGCTTGAAACTCTTGGCTTTACAAATTTTGATTTATTCACCTATATAATCCGAAAATGACTATGACACGAGGAAAAGATACTTGCCGTATTCTGAAAGAGATCCGTCGGCAGATAGCTGAAGCTAACGATATTGAATTCATTACATCGGAATGTCGCTACAAGGGGGATTGTTTGGGTACTTGTCCAAAATGTGAAGCCGAAGTGCGTTATATAGAACAACAACTTCGTCTTCGAAGTCTTACGGGAAAAGCAGTTGCCCTTGCCGGAATTTCGGTAAGTACTATTGCTATGTCTATGCCCTTACCTACTAATTTACCAATACAACCTAATTCCAATTCTTCGATAGATAAGATACATGTTGCAGCTTTGAAAGATACATTGGTGGTCAAAGGGAAAATTTTTGGGAAGGTGACTTCAAAAAACGAAACCAAAGAAAAACTTGACACTCTAATAGGGGCTACAATACATATTCTCAATACAAATGAAGGATCCGTTTCAGATTTTGAGGGTAATTTTGAAATTAACGCTTGTCGTGGTGACTCGATAGTATTTTCATACATTGGATATCAATCCCAAATTATTCAAGTTAGGGATGCAACTAACCCCATAAATGTAATTTTGGAAGAGGATCCTCAAATCTTAATGGGGGAAACAGCTGTTTTGGCAGGCGCA
>CABROZ010000103.1 GCA_902472795.1 uncultured Bacteroides sp.
TGTTGCTCGCGAGCCGTGCAAGTGTCCCACAAATGGAATGCAAGTGTCCCACACCGAGGCCGGCAGGCTTTAACCGACCGCAACTTCATCCGGCTTGCTTCCTGCAAATGAATATTTTTTCGGCAGAGGATTCGCATAAATTACATTCCGCGTGCAAAAATACGGAAGTTTTTCTATATTTGCACTGCATTTAAGATATATTCATTACGAAATGTAAGTAAAAAAGGGTATTCACATGACAAAGAATGACAGAGCCAACTTTGGCAGCAAGCTGGGCGTAATACTCGCCTCGGCAGGTTCGGCCGTAGGGTTAGGAAACATCTGGCGCTTCCCCTACGAAACAGGCAACCACGGCGGAGCCGCCTTCATACTGGTCTATTTAGGATGTGTCCTCCTGCTGGGCATCCCCATCATGATAGCCGAGTTCTCCATCGGACGGCGTTCGCGCGCCAACACCGCGGGCGCCTACCGCATACTGGCTCCGGGCACACAGTGGCGATGGGTGGGACGCATGGGCGTGCTGGCCGGATTCCTCATCCTGAGCTATTACTCGGTAGTGTCGGGCTGGACGCTGGAGTACATCCTCGAAGCAGCCACCAACAGCTTTGCCGGGAAGTCGGCCGACCAGTTCATCAGCGCTTTCGACAGCTTCGTGGCCAATCCCTGGCGGCCTATGCTCTGGATGATAGTCTTCCTGCTTGCCACGCACTTCATCGTGGTGAAAGGCGTGGAAAAAGGCATCGAGAAGTCGTCGAAAATCATGATGCCCATCCTCTTCATTCTGCTTCTTATCCTGGCCGTGTGCTCCGTTTCGCTGCCCGGCGCGGGCGCAGGGCTTGAGTTCCTGTTGAAGCCCGACTTCAGCAAGGTCGATGCCGGCGTGCTGCTGGGTGCCATGGGGCAGGCCTTCTTCTCGCTCTCGTTGGGCATGGGATGCTTGTGCACCTACGCTTCCTACTTCCGCAGCGACACCAACCTGCCCAAGACGGCCTTCAACGTGGCGGCCATCGACACCGCCGTCGCCATACTGGCAGGCTTCATCATCTTCCCCGCCGCCTTCTCGGTGGGCATACAGCCCGATGCCGGTCCCAGCATGCTGTTCATCCCCCTGCCCAACGTCTTCCAGCAAGCCTTTGGCGGAATGCCGTGGCTGGCCGTCATCCTGTCCATCATGTTCTACGTGCTGCTGGCGCTGGCGGCGCTTACTTCCACCATCTCGCTGCACGAAGTGGTGACGGCCTACCTGCACGAAGAGTTCAACCTGACGCGCGGCAAGGCGGCCCGTTTAGTCACTGCCGGATGCATCGTGCTCGGCGCGCTCTGCTCGCTGTCGTTAGGCGTGGGCAAGGGATATACCGTATTCGGGATGACGCTGTTCGACCTCTTCGACTTCGTCACGGCCAAGCTGATGCTGCCGCTGGGCGGATTCTTCATCTCCCTCTTCACCGGATGGTATTTAGACAAGAAGATTGTACGCAACGAGTTCACCAACAACGGCACCGTCAAGATCGGCCTGTTGCTGGCCTTCATCCTGAAGTACATTGCTCCGATAGGCATCGCCTTCATCTTCATCAACGAGCTGGGATTGCTGAAGTAACTGCCGCATGCAGACCAACGGAAAGAATCAGAAGCGGTGGATACTTCTGTGGCAGTCCCTCACCGGCAACGATAGGCGGGGCACCATGCTGCTGGCCCTCGGCATGATACTGCTGTATGCGGTAGTCCATGCCGTTGTGCTCTGCATTGACCATGCCGCTCCCGACGAAGACAACCCGTCCGGACAGCAGACCACCGAAACCCAACGCGCCTTAACCGACAGCCCGCACGGCCGACAAGGACAAACTGACGGACCCTTTCCGCCGTCCGCGGACAAGGACCGACAAGCGCCCGCCCGCCTGACACCCTTTGCCTTCGACCCCAACACGGCCGACTCGCTTACCCTGCGCCGCCTGGGACTGCCGCAATGGATGGCAAGCAACGTGCTGAGCTATCGCCGCAAGAATGGCCGTTTCTGCCAACCCGAAGATTTCCGTAGAATTTACGGACTGACGCAACAACAGTTCGACACCCTGCGCCCCTACATCGTCATCGCTCCCGCCGCCGGCGACAGTTCCGCATCCCGTCCGCCCGTACGCCCATCGTCCGCCACGCAGCAAGCGCCCTCCCTGCTGCTTGCCCGCCGCGGCGCCGACAACCTGTCCGCCCGTCCGCAGGTGCGGAAGTATGCCCCCGGCACCACCCTCGACCTGAACCGCGCCGACACCACCGAACTGAAAAAGATACCCGGCATAGGCAGCGGCATCGCCCGCCTCATCAGCAACTACCGCCGTCAGTTGGGCGGCTTCTACCGCATCGAACAGTTGGGCGAGATAGGCCTCGACCACCGTCAGCTGGCTGCATGGTTCCGCATCGACACCGCCGCCCTGCAACGCCTCGACGTCAACCGCACCGGCATCGAACGCCTGCGCCGCCACCCCTACCTGAACTTCTATCAGGCCAAAGCCATCGTAGAGTACCGCCGCAAGCACGGCCCGCTGAAGAGCCTCAAGCCCTTCACCCTCTACGAAGAGTTCACGCCCGACGATCTGGAACGCCTCACCCACTACCTGAGCTTCGACTAACCCCCTCCCAGCCGCCGGACATGCTGATTTTGCACCCGATTCGTGCAGAAATCAGGGAAAACTGCACCAAATTCGTGCAGTTTTCCCTGATTTTTGCACCAATTTGATGCAAAAATCCTATCTTTGCGACATCGGTACGAACCGATTACCATTGACCATTAACCATCATTCCCCCTATGGAACAGCTATATGAATTCTTCCACCGCAAAGTAAAGAACGTGCCCACCGGCTTCCTGCGCTACATGTACCACCGCATCAAGTGGCAAAGCCGTTTCTTCGGTCTGGTAGGGCCGCGTGGTGTAGGGAAATCGACCCTGCTGCTGCAATACATCAGGCTGAATCTCGACACGGCGGATACGCTGTATGTCTCGGCCGACCATCTGTACTTCTCACAGCACAGCTTAGTGGAACTGGCCGACCGTTTCGTCAAGATGGGCGGAAAACACCTCTTCATCGACGAGATACACAAATACGACGGATGGTCGAGGGAACTGAAACAAATCTACGACAGCTACGACGAGTTGCAGGTCGTCATCTCGGGTTCCTCCATCCTCGACATCTATCAGGGGATGGCCGACCTTAGCCGTCGCGTCCCCATCTACCACATGCAGGGGCTGTCGTTTCGCGAATACCTGCAACTGTTCCACGACATCGAAGTGCCTGCCTACAGCCTTGACGACATACTGAACCACAAAGCCGTCATCGCCCGGGCCGACCATCCGCTGCCACTGTTCCAGCACTACCTGCGCAAGGGTTACTATCCCTTCGGCAAAGACGAAGAATTTGAAATGGAATTGCTGCAAGTCATCAACCAGACGATGGAAGTGGATATCCCCCAACACATTCAGGCCAACATCTCGCTGGGTCGGAAACTGAAAAGCCTGCTGATGGTAGTGGCACGGAGCGTACCCTTCAAACCGGTCATGCAAAAACTGGCCGAAGCCACCGGCATCAGCCGGAACGACATCCCGAGTTATCTGATTTATATGGAAAAAGCCGGTATGATAGCCCAACTGCGCGACGCCACAGGCGGTATCCGCGGATTAGGCAAAACCGAAAAGCTCTACTTGGACAACACCAACCTGATCTACGCATTGGCCCCCGACGCTGCCGAAATCGGCAACATCCGCGAAACCTTCTTCATGAATCAGATGCGGGTGATGAACGATGTAGTCAGTTCGCCCGCGTCCGACTTCGAAATCGACGGGAAAACCTTCGAGATAGGCGGCCGCAAGAAAGGGCAGAAACAAATAGAAAACGTCCGCGAAGGCTACATCGTAAAAGACGACATCGAGACCGGCTACGCCAACGTCATCCCCCTGTGGGCTTTCGGACTGAATTACTGAGTTGGGGCATCCGGGCGATTCTCACCACTTCCCGACGGAAGCCCGTGTATGTTCACATCATCCGCACCTAAGGATAGCGGTATGTCCGCCAATCCTTTGTTATAAAGCATCCTCTTGCACCACCGCCCCATCCTTCAGATGAATCGTGCGGTCGGTAATGCGGGCCAGGCTTTCGTCGTGAGTCACGATGACAAACGTCTGCCCCAGACGGTCGCGCAGGTCGAAGAAAAGTTGGTGAAGTTCGGCCTTGTTGTGTGTGTCGAGGCTACCCGAAGGCTCGTCGGCCAACACCACGGCGGGGTGGTTGATGAGGGCACGGGCCACGGCCACGCGCTGTTTCTCGCCGCCGGACAGTTCGCTGGGCTTGTGCGAGGCACGGTCGGCCAGTCCCAGCAGGTTCAGCATTTCGAGGGCGGACGACTGGGCTTCGCGGCGACCCAAACCGGCTATCAGGGCGGGTATCATGACGTTCTCCAACGCCGTGAACTCGGGCAACAGCTGGTGGAACTGAAAAACGAAGCCGATGCGACGGTTGCGGAAGGCAGAGAGTTCTTTCTCCTTCATGCGGCCTACCTCGGTGCCGTCGATGCGTACCGTACCCGTGTCGGGCGAGTCGAGCGTGCCCATGATTTGCAACAGGGTGGTCTTTCCGGCACCGCTGGGGCCTACGATGCTTACGACTTCACCTTTCTCTATCTGCAGGTCGATGCCCCTGAGTACCTGGAGGGAGCCGAAACTCTTGGTTATGTTTTCGAGTTGAATCATTCGTTATGGATTTATGCGGATCAGCAGTTGACAGGACACGGCCGGCTGTGCAAGCCTCCGCAGGCCCTGCCTTTTCATTATTCGTTTTTCATTATCAATTCACTCAGAGTCTCCTGATGACGTACTCGGCCAAATAGCAGCCGAAGACGGCGGGCATGTAGCTCACCGTGCCGCAGGTGGACTTCTTGTTCTGCTCGTCGTCGGTCAGGAGGACGGCGTTCGGGTCGGCCTGCTCGGTGCTGAACACGACGGGCAACTTATGGCGGATGCCCATCTTTTGCAGGCGCTTGCGCACGGCTTTGCTCAGTCCGCAATGGTAGGTGTCCCAGATGTCGGCAAAGCGCACCTGCGTGATGTCGCTCTTGGCGCCTGCCCCCATGCTCGATACAATCTTGATGCGCCGTCTCAGTGCTTCGGCTATCAGGTAGCACTTGGGGGCCAGCGTGTCGATGGCATCGACCACAAAGTCGTAGCGGTCGGCGTCGAGCAGCGCGGGGATGTTCTCGTCCTTCAGGAAGACGGGCAGCACATTGAGCTGCACATCGGGATTAATGTCGCGGAAGCGCGCAGCCAGCACCTCGGCTTTCGGCAGGCCCACGGTGGAGTGCAGCGCGGGCAGCTGGCGATTGATGTTGGTGGGCTGTACGGTGTCGGCATCGACAATCGTCATGCGGCCCACACCGGCACGGCAAATCATCTCGGCGGCATAGGCGCCCACACCTCCCAGTCCTACTATCAGTACGTGGGCACGGGTCAGTCGCTGCCTTTTCTCCTCGCCCAGCAGCAGCTGGGTGCGCTGTTGCCAGTCGGGGCACGGAGTGTCGCCGGCAGAAGCGGCGTTCGGTATATTCATGTCAGTCATTAGGCATTGTTCTTTTTAAACCATCGATAGAACCAGCGACCTACTTTCTCGTAGTGCTGCGGGTCGTTGTTGCCGCGCGGGTTCGAGAAGGAGAGTACATCCTGCGGTTCGCCCAACTGGTCGGGGTAGAGCACAATCAGGCTGTTGTTGGCAAAGTAACGGCTCAGCTGTCCGGGCAGTTTCTCGAACGAGCTGTCGTACGAGATGGAGCCGCGGCGGGCACTGATGATAACCAGCAGGTGGTCGTAGTTCACTTGTCCGGTCAGTATCAGCAAGTCTTCCCAGTCGTCCAGCAGGGAGTAGTCGGTCAGCGTCTGGCTGTATTTCTTCTTGATGAGGGCTTGCAGGGGTACGGCCGTCTCTTCGCTGCAGAAGAAGTGCACGCGACAGCCCAGCGTGTTGCCCATGCGGCAGAAGTGTTCCACCCACTTCTGGAAGCCCGCTTCGTATTCGGCCTTGGGCGGCACGGCCACGATGATGCGGCGCAGCGTATTGATGGGGATCAGGAACTTGGCCACCATCACTTCGCGATGCAATCCTTTAAGCAAACTCTCGGTCAGCATGCCGAAGAAGGAATCGACAATGGTCACCTTGCGGTGCAGACCGATGATGACGTCGGTCACGCCGTGTTCCTTGGCCGTATGGATGATGCCCGAAGCGATGTTCAGGTCGTAGCGGCTGATTTGCTTCAGGCGCACGTCGGCCGAAGCGGTGATTCGCGCGGCTTTCTCTAAATAGCGCTTGCCACGCACGTCCGAGCCGTTGGGGCTGTTGCTGTCGTTCACTACGTTCAAGGCCAGCAGATTGTCTTTCTGCTTGGGGTCGCGTATCACTAACGACAGGCTGACAAGGTCTTCTATCGTGTCGGGATTGGCAATCGGGATCAGAATCTTTTCGGGCTCGCGCGAACGGTCTTCCTCGGGATGGGCTTCGTCCATGGCTACGGTGCGCGCAGCACGCTCGGTGACGAACGAACTGACAATGCAGGTGACCAGAATCAGCAGGATGGTGCCGTTCAGCACGTCGTCGTTCAGCAGACGTTCGCCATTGGGCAAGATGATGTTGTAGCCCACCAGCACGGCAGCCAGCGTGGCAGCGGCCTGTGCCGTACTAAGGCCGTACATCAGTTCGCGCTCGAGCGACGTCATCCGATAGGCTTTCTGCGTAAGCCAGCAGGCTATCCACTTGCCCAGCAGGGCCATGACAATCATCACGCCCGCCACCTTCAGCGAATTGACGTGACCAAACAGCACGTTGACGTCGATCAGCATGCCTACGCCTATCAGGAAGTAGGGAATGAACAGGGCGTTGCCCACAAACTCCAGGTGATTCATCAGCGGCGACACGTGGGGAATGAGGCGGTTCAGCACCAGTCCGGCGAGAAATGCGCCGAGGATGCCTTCCATACCCACGAACTCCATCAGCCCTGCGCCGAGGAACACCATGGCAAGGACGAAGATGAACTGCATCACGTTGTCGTCGTAGCGGCGGAAGAACCAACGTCCGATGCGGGGAAACGACCACATGATGAGCGCCCCGAGGAAGATGACCTTCACCACTAACCAAAGCCAGAACAGTCCGCCCGACTCGCCCTTGAACAGTCCGCCCACAACGGCCAGCACGAGCAGCGTCAGCGTGTCGGTGACAGCCGTTCCGCCCACGGCAATGCTGACACTGCGCTGGCGCGACACGCCGTAACGGATGACGATGGGATAGGCCACCAACGTATGCGAGGCATACATACTGGCCAGCAGGACAGAGGTCAGCACACCATACTTCAGCAGCGTGACATTGGCCACAAAACCGATGGCAATGGGCACCACGAAGGCCAGCAGACCCAGCACAAGCGCCTTGTTGCGGTTCTGCTTGAAGTCGGCCATGTTCATTTCCAGTCCCGCCAGAAACATGATGTAGTACAGGCCCACCTTGCCGAAAAGTTCGAAACTGCTGTCGCGCGCCAGGATGTTGAACCCGTGCTCGCCGATGACCAGTCCCGCCAGAATCATGCCGATGATGTGCGGAATGCGCAGCTTGCTGAGCAGCATGGGGGCAAACAGGATGATAAGCAGCACCAGCAGAAATATCCACGTGGGGTCGGTTATAGGTAGTTCCAAACTGAAGTTGAGCCAATCCATACGCATCACATATTAGGTTTTCATGTGCAAAATAACAAAAAAGTTTTCATTTAGTGTGATGCCATACTGCATTTTGTAGTAAATTTGCACGCGAAAAATTCAAATTTTAACCCATTAATTAAAAAGAAAAGAAAAATGAAAGTAGCTATTGTTGGAGCAAGCGGAGCCGTGGGACAAGAATTCCTGCGGGTGCTCGATGAAAGAAATTTCCCGGTGGACGAATTACTGCTGTTCGGTTCGAAACGCAGTGCAGGTACGAAATACACCTTCCGCGGTAAACAGATCGAGGTCAAACTCTTGCAACACAACGATGACTTTAAAGGGGTAGACATTGCTTTCACTTCTGCCGGTGCAG
>CABROZ010000104.1 GCA_902472795.1 uncultured Bacteroides sp.
GCCTTGTCGTGAGACAAGGCCTATCTTTTTGGGTACACTCGGGCATGACTTCACACGTTCACCTGCCGGCTGTCCGTTATTCGATCAGAAAGCCGTTAGGTTGTTCGCAATGAAGCCTTTTCTCTATCTCTGTTTTACGACTTGGGCTTATGTCTGCTTGCAGCGCCGCAAGCTGATTGTTCTCTTTATTCTTTGGTGATTTCTCCGGCAAGGCTGGAATTCATGCGGTAGCGTATTTCGGCTTGGCTAAGCCCATGGCCTAACAAGAACATTAACTTTGTGACGGCACATTCGGGTGTGCTGTCGTATCCGCTGATGACGCCTGCCTGTAGCAGCTGAAGACCGGTTTCGTATCGTCCCATTTCTACGGCACCGCTTTGGCACTGGGTAATGTTGACTATGATGATACCACGGTCGGTAGCATCTTTCAGCTGTTGGATGAGCCAGTCCTTTTGCGGAGCATTGCCCGAACCAAAGGTTTTCAGAACGACGGCCTTCAGTCCCGGTACGTGAAGCACGGAATTGATGATGTTTTCTTGAATGCCCGGGAAAAGAGTCAGTACGACTACGTTGGTGTCGAACAGATAGTGAGGCTTTAAGGGGCGTGTAGTGTCCGGGTGCTGAATCAGGTGTTCGTTGTAGCGGATGTGAATGCCGACTTTTGCCAATGCGGGATAGTTGAAGGAACGGAATGCGTTGAAGTTTTCTGCATTGATTTTGGTCGTACGGTTTCCGCGCATCAGTTCGTTTTCGAAGAAGATGCATACTTCCGGTACGATGGGTGTTCCGTCAGGATGCTTGGCAGCAGCAATTTCGATGGCGGTAATCAGGTTCTCTTTTCCGTCGGTCCGCAATGTTCCGATGGGGAGTTGAGAACCGGTCAGAATAACCGGCTTGGACAGGTTCTCGAGCATGAAACTCAAAGCGGAAGCCGTATAGGCCATGGTGTCTGTTCCATGCAGAATGACAAAACCGTCAAAATAATCGTAATTGTAGCTGATGATTTTTACGATTTTGGCCCAGAGGGAAGGTTCCATATCCGAAGAGTCGATAGGCGGGTTGAATTGGTATGACGAAATGCGGTAATTGAATCGTTTCAACTCGGGCACGTGTTTGAGCAAGTGGTCGAAATTAAAGTTTTCAAGTGCGCCGGTTTCAGGATTCTCGATCATTCCAATGGTTCCACCTGTATAAATCAACAGAACGGAAGGACAATTTATCTGCATAAACATGTTGCTTTTGTATTTCGGCGGCAAAGTTAATACAAAATATTGAGAAATCAGTTTTTTTTGCTAAGAGCAATGACAGAATGTCTTTTTAGTGCAGGAGCATTGTCGCTTATTAACTTTGCCGCTTTTGTTTATTGTCAGGTCGGTATGCAGATATGCATGTTATTCCTCTTTCAATAACCCGATATCGGCTTTGAGCCTTCTGATGGCTTTGCCTGCATCTCCTCCGGCTTCATTCAGGAGTGTGACAAAGCGGCTGCCGATGATGGCACCCGAGGCGTGGGCGCATGCGGCGTCGAAAGTAGGCTTGTTGCTGATGCCGAAACCGACCATGCGCGGATTGCGCAGTTGCATGTCTTCTGTTTTGCGGAAATAGGCCTGTTTCTGTGCGTCAAAGTCTTTCTGTGCACCTGTAGTAGCGGCCGAAGAAACCATGTAGATGAATCCGTCGGTATGGGCATCGATCTGGCGGACACGTTCTTCGCTGGTTTCGGGCGTGATGAGCATGATGATGCGGAGGTCGTATTTCAGGGCGATGTCTTTGTAGTGTTCTTCGTAATCGCGGAAAGGCAGGTCGGGGATGATGATGCCGTCTATTCCGCAAGCTACACACTGCTGGCAGAAGGCTTCGAAGCCGTAGTGCATGATGGGGTTCAGATAGCCCATCAGAATGAGTGGGATGTGAACGTAGCGGCGAATGTCGTGCAACTGTTCGAACAGTTTGCGCACCGACATACCGTTGCGCAAAGCCTGGGTGGCTGCGGCCTGTATGACGACTCCGTCGGCCATGGGATCGCTGAAAGGAATGCCGATTTCGATCATATCTACTCCGTTGGCTTCGAGCGTACGGATAACGTCGGTTGTTCCTTCAAGACTGGGGCAACCTGCACAGAAGTAAATGGAAAGCAGGTTGCGGGGATTATTCTGAAATAACTGATTGATGCGGTTCATAATTTTATTTTTTTTGTTGGGTTATACATAATATATTGTGGCTGATATCATTGTTGCCGGATATCCAGAAGGAAGTCTCGGATACGGGCTACGTCTTTCATGCCGGGAGATGTTTCAAAGCGACTGTTGAGGTCGATACCTGCCAACCGGGGATGACGGAACTTCTTTAAGGCTTGCGTGCTATACAGATTGATGCCTCCGCTCAGCAGAAAGGGGGTATGTCCCTGGTAGCGGTGCAGCAGGCTCCAGTCGAACTGATTGCCCGATCCGCCGAATTTCTCGGTCTTGGTGTCGAACAGGTAATAGCTGCATATATCTTCGTAGGTCGCTGTGTTGTCCAGGTCTTTGGGCGAGGCGATGGAGAAGGCCTTAATCAGTTGCAGTCCCTGCTGGCGGAGCGAACGGCAATATTCGGGCGATTCGTTCCCGTGCAGCTGTATGTAGTCCAGACTGAAGCGATCGGCATAGATGCAGACGTTTTCCTTGCTTTCGTTGACAAAGACGCCTACCCGCCTGGCCCGTTGTGGAAGATATTCCGGAATGCCGTACAGGAAGCGGGGTGACTTGGGATAGAAGATGAAACCTATCATGTCTATGCCTAACTGTTCTATTTGGCGGATGTTGTCTGCATCGGTCATTCCACAGACTTTGATGATCATAAGCGCTTGAATATGAAATTAGTGATTAAACATGCGGTTGTGTAGCCGATTGGAGGAATTGTTTCAGGGCCTCGGCAGGTGAGGCGTGTTTCATAAAAGCCTCTCCCAACAGAAAGCCCCGATAGCCGGCGGCGCGCAACCGAAGTATGGTCTCCATGCTGGAAATGCCGCTTTCCGAGACGAGCAATGCCGAGGTCTGTTGCCTGAGCCGATCGACCATTCGGAAAGAGTTGACTACATCCGTGACGAAGCTTCCGAGGTTGCGGTTGTTGATGCCTACCATGTCGGCTGCAGTGGCGTCGATATACGTCAGCTCGCTTTCGCTGTGGAGTTCCAGCAAGACTTCCAGTCCAAGCGCATGAGCCTGTTCGGCCAGTGTAGCACATGCTTCGCGGGTCAGGCAGGCCGCAATCAGCAAGACGGCGTCGGCACCAGCCAGTCGTGCCTGCAGCAGCTGATATTCGTCGATGATGAAGTCCTTGCGCAGAATGGGCAGACCGGTGAGCGGGCGTGCCGTGCGTATATCGTCCAGCGTGCCGCCAAAGAATGTTTCGTCTGTCAGGATGGACAGGGCACTTGCTCCCGCTGCCTCATAGCCGGGAGGGATGACGTCGGCTTGTGCCTGCCGGTTGATCCAGCCTTTCGAGGGAGAGCGGCGCTTGAATTCGGCGATGATGCCTGTAGGCGATTGGGCAAGTGCCTGCTTCATGCTGCGCTGTGCCCCGCCGACGTTCAGACTTGATGCCTGGAGTTGCTGGCGCAGTTGTTCCGGGCTGACGGTTTGCTTCTGGGACTGTATCTCTACTTTCTTATGTTCTATGATTTGCGATAGGATATCCTTCATATTTTCAACTGTTTATTTCGATGAATTTTTTCAGAGTTTCCAGTGCTTTTCCGCTCTCTAACGATTCCCGGGCGATGGCGATGCACTCTTCGATTTCTTTTTTCGGTTCCATCACCTGGATGGCAAAGGCGGCATTGACTATGACGCATTGCGTCTGTGCTGCTGTAGCACGGCGGTTCAGAATGTTGTCGAAGATGCGGGCAGCGTCTTCCTTGCTGCTGCCTCCGAACAGTTCTTCAGGGCGGGCTGCACTGAAGCCCAAATCCTGAGGGCGGTAGATGCGTTCGTAGTGACGGGTCATTACCTTGAATTCGTCGGTCAGCGAAATTTCGTCGTAGCTGTCCAGACTGTTGACCACGGCAAAGTCGATGCCTAATTTATAGAATACATTGGTGTAAAGGCGCATCTGAGCAAGGTCGGCCACACCGAGCAACTGGTACGTTGGGCGGCAGGGATTGACGAGCGGTCCAAGCAGGTTGAACAGGGTGCGGACTCCCAAAGCCTTGCGTACGGGGCCTACAAACTTCATGGCCGGGTTGAAAAGCTGGGCGTGAAGATAGGCAATGTTGCATTGGTCCATGCTGCGTTTCAGGGTGTCGGCATGGTTGGTGAAGCGAATGCCGTGCTGCTCGATGACGTTACTGGCGCCGCTGACCGACGTGGCTCCGTAGTTGCCGTGCTTGGCTACTTTGTAGCCGGCACCTGCTACGACGAAGCATGCGCAGGTCGAGATGTTGAACGTATTCTTGCCGTCGCCGCCGGTTCCTACGATATCGATGGGATGATACGGGCTGAAGTCGATGGGGATGCGTGTCTCCATCAGTGCCTCGCGAAATCCGATCAGCTCATCGACTGTGATGCCGCGCATCTGGAAGGCGGTGAGCAGGGCAGCAATCTGTGCTTCCGGATACATCTCGTGGGTGATGTTGAGGAGGATTTGCCGGGTTTCTTCCGAGGTCAGTTCTTCGTGGTTGAAGAGTCGGGATAATATTTCTTTCATAATGATTTTCTTTGTTGAGTGTATGTTGTATTACATTTATCAAGTTCTCGAGGCTGGACGGTTATTGTCGGAGCCAGTTATTAATGATTGTTTTCCCGTCGGGGGTCAGAATGGATTCGGGATGGAACTGAATACCCTGTACGTCGAGCCGGCGATGCCTCAGGGCCATGATGTGACCTTCGGCGCTGACTGCTGTTACGACCAGTTCGTCGGGCAGGCCTTCCGAATCTACTACCCATGAGTGGTAGCGTCCGGCCTGAATTTCGTCAGGCAGACCGTTGAAGAGGTAATCATCGTTTTCGTGGAGTATCTTTACAGGTGTCTGTATGCCGTGGAATACTTCTTTCAGGTTGGTCAGCCGGGCACCGAAGGCTTCGCCTATGGCTTGTTCGCCTAAGCAGATGCCCAGTATAGGCTTGATGCCGGCATATGTGCGGATGGTGTCTAACAGCAGGCCTGCTTCTTCAGGGATGCCCGGGCCGGGCGACAGGAGAATCTTGTCGTAGCGTTGCAGGTCGGGCAGATGGAAACAGTCGTTGCGTACAACTTCGACTTCGGTCCCAAGTTCTTTCACCAAGTGTACCAGGTTGTAGGTGAAAGAGTCGTAATTGTCGATGATGACTATCATGATTTTTGTTGTTTTTGTAAGGGTTGTGGTTTATAGTTTCTCGGCCATTTCGATGGCTTTCCGCAGGGCGCCGAGTTTGTTGTTTACTTCCTGCAGTTCGTATTCTTCGTTGCTCTTGGCCACGATTCCTCCGCCGGCCTGGAACCAGAGTACGCCGTTGCGGCTGACGAAGGTGCGGATGGTGATGGCCTGGTTCAGCGATCCGTTCAGTCCGATGAAGCCGATGCAACCGCCATAGGCACCGCGGTTGTGCGGCTCCAGTTCGCTGATCAGCTGCATGGCGCGCACCTTGGGAGCACCGCTCAAGGTACCGGCCGGAAACGTGTCGATGAATGCCTTGACGGGGTCGGCATCATCGTTCAGAGTTCCGCTGACGCGGCTGACCAGGTGAATGACGTGGCTGTAGTATTGCATCTCTTTGTAGAAATCGACTTTGACGTCGTGGCAGTTTCGCGAAAGGTCGTTGCGTGCCAGGTCAACGAGCATCACGTGTTCGGCATTCTCTTTGGGGTCGTCGTGCAGGTAGCGGGCATTGGCGGCATCCTGTTCAGGGTCGCCGGTACGTTTGGTTGTTCCTGCAATAGGGTCGATGTAGGCACGGCGTCCTTCGATGCGGCAGTGGGTTTCGGGCGAAGAACCGAAGATGCGGAACCCGCCGAAGTCGAAATAGAACAGATAGGGCGAAGGATTGATGCTGCGCAAGGCACGGTACAGCTTGAAGTCATCGCCTATGAAACGCTGCTCGAAGCGGCGTGAAAGCACAATCTGGAAGACGTCGCCCCGCAGGCAGTGGGCAATGCCCTGACGGATGTTGGCCTTGTGCTGTTCGTCGGTGAGCGGCGAGGTGACGGGACCCGAAGCATGGAATTCGTAGGCGGTATAGTTGCGGTTGTGGATGGCGCGTTGCACCACGTCGAGTTGGCTTTTCTCGCCTTCGCCCAGCATTTCGAGGAGCATCATTTCGTTGCGGAAGTCGTTGAACACAATCAGATATTTGTAGAGGATGTACAGCATGTCGGGGGCATCGTTGGTGGCTTCGCGGCTGTCCTTTACCGGGATGTTCTCGAAGTAGCGGACTGCGTTGAACGAAGTATAGCCATACAGGCCGCAGTAGTTGCTGTATTCGCCCTCTACTTGGAAGCGTCTCAGGAAGTCGTTGATGGCGTTTTCAACGCGGTAAGTGTCGGTTATCGTCCGTTCTTCGCGCCGGCCGTCGGGCAGGCGGAACACTGCCGTGCCGTGGTCGATGCTGATGCTTGCCAGCGGGCAGAGGGCGATGAAGGAACGGTTGTTTTCGCTTCCGTGGTAGTCGGAACTCTCCATGAGGGCGCTTTGCGGAAAGATGTCGCGCACCTTCAGGTATGTGGTTACGGGGGTGTGCAGGTCGCCAAGCAGGGTACGGCTGACGGTCTGATATCGGAATATGGTTGGGGTCATAATGTAGCTGTATTTGATGTGTTGAACGATGGAGTATTATACTTCAGATAAGTTTCGATGTCTTTGTCGCCCCGTCCTGAAACGGTCAGTACAACCACGTCATCGGGTTTGAACTTGACTTTTGCCAAAGCACCGAGGGCGTGGGCGCTTTCCAGTGCGGGAATGATGCCTTCGAGGCGTGTCAGCTGGTAGGCGGCACGGATGGCTTCGTCGTCGTTGACGGCCAGGACGAGTGCGCGTTTCTGTTTGGCCAGATTGGCGTGCATGGGGCCGATGCCGGGGTAGTCGAGGCCGGCGGAAATGGAGTAGGGCTCCTGTATCTGTCCGTCTTCGTCTTGAATGACGTAAGTGCGTGCGCCGTGTATGATGCCCAGTTGTCCCAAGGCAATGGTGGCGGCGGTCATGCCGGTTTCCACCCCTTTGCCTCCGGCTTCGGCCAGAACGATCTGCACGCGGCTGTCATCCACGTAGTGGTAGATGGTGCCTGCTGCGTTGCTGCCGCCGCCCACGCAGGCGATGAGGTAGTCGGGATAGTCGCGTCCTTCCTGTTCGAGCAGTTGTTTGCGGATCTCTTCGCTGATGACCGACTGCAGTCGTGCCACCATGTCGGGATAGGGGTGAGGGCCTACGGTGGAACCTATTATATAATAGGTGTCCTGCGGATGGCAACACCAGTCGCGGATGGCTTCGTTGGTGGCGTCTTTCAGGGTCATGTTGCCCGAGGTGACGGGCACGACCGTGGCACCGAGCATCTTCATCTTCTCGACGTTGATGTGCTGGCGTTCCACGTCGGTCTTACCCATATAGACGATGCATTCCATGTTCATCAGGGCACATACCGTAGCGGTGGCTACGCCGTGTTGTCCGGCACCGGTCTCGGCAATGATGCGTTTCTTGCCCATGTGGCGTGCCAGCAGAATCTGTCCGACGGTGTTGTTTATCTTGTGGGCTCCCGTGTGGTTCAGATCTTCGCGTTTCAGATAGATCTTGCATCCGTATTGTTGTGAAAGGCGGTTGGCTAAATAGAGTGGGGAGGGGCGTCCTACATAGTCGCGTAGTAACTGGTCGTACTGGCGGCGAAAACTTTCGCTTTGCAGTACGTCGAGGTAAGTATCTTGCAGTTCTTTTACGCAACGGTGCAGTATTTCGGGGATGTAGGTGCCGCCGAATTCGCCGTAATAGCCTTGTTCATCTACTAAGTAAGTCATATTTGTATGGTTTTAAAGTTATGGTTTGTTACTGCTGTATGGGTAAAATGGAAAGAGCCC
>CABROZ010000105.1 GCA_902472795.1 uncultured Bacteroides sp.
TGCATTTGAGTTCCGCGAAGACTTTGCAGATTTCGTATATTGGTATGCAGACACAAGAGGCTGATATTAAGCCAACTATGCGCATCGTGATGAAATCGAATACAGAGCTGCTGGATGAAGTGATGGTCGTTGCCTTCGGTACTGCCAAGAAATCCGCATTTACCGGTTCGGCAAAAGTCGTTGACTCTGAAAAGCTGAGCCAATCGCAGGTTTCCAGTGTGACGGAAGCACTGGCCGGTGCCGTACCTGGCGTAACAATGACTTCAAGCAATGGTGCCCCGGGTTCTACGTCATCCATCAAAATCCGTGGTATCAGCTCTATCAATGCAGGAAATGACCCGTTGATCATCGTGGATGGTGCCCCGTATAGCGGCGATATGAACAATCTGAACCCTAACGATGTGGAATCGATGACCGTATTGAAAGATGCTGCTTCCAGTGCATTGTATGGTGCACGTGGTGCTAACGGTGTCATCATCATCACTACCAAAAAGGCCAACCAGAAAGGCGATGCCGTCATTACATTTGATGCCAAATGGGGTGCCAACACACGCGCTCTGCAGGAGTATGATGTGATTACCAGCCCGGCTCAATATTACGAGATGCACTATACTGCCATGAAAAATTACTATGTAAATGCATTGGGCATGAGTGACGTTGAAGCATGGCAAACAGCCAATAACAATATCTTCAGCTCGAATGGAGGTTTAGGTTACAACGTTTATACAACTCCCGAAGGACAGTATCTTATTGGCCAGAACGGAAAGTTAAATCCGAATGCCACCTTAGGACGAATTGTTTCTTATAACGGAAAAGACTACTTAATGACTCCCGATGACTGGGATAAAGTAGGTACACGTACGGGTATGCGCCAAGAGTATAACTTCTCCGTAAGTTCAGCAACCGACAAATCATCATTCTACATGTCGTTGGGTTACTTGGACAACGAAGGTATTACTACCGGTTCCGACCTGAAACGTCTGACCGGACGTTTGAAAGCCGACTATCAGGCCAAGCCTTGGCTGAAAGTAGGTGGCAACATGTCATACGCCCGTTTCGAGAGCAACTCTTTGGGCAACAATGGTTCAGATCTATCTACAGCCAACATCTGGGCATTCACTACTCAAATTGCACCTATCTATCCGGCATACGTACGCAATGCGGACGGAAGCATCATGATAGACGATAACGGTATCCAGATCATGGACTACGGTAGTGGCCAGAACGCCGGTGCAACCCGTCCTTTCATTGGTGATGCCAATCCTATTCAGGACAACAAGTTGAATACCAACAATGCAGAAGGTAATGCCCTCAATGCAAACGGTTTCGTTGACATTACTCCGCTTCCGGGATTGAAAATAACATTGAACGGTACATTCAACTTGGATGAAACCCGCTTCACCTATGTGTACAATCCTTACTACGGACAGTTTGATTCAACCGGTGGTACAGTCAGCAAGAGCCACCAACGTACTTACGACTACAACCTGCAACAACTGGTTTCCTACAACCACTCCTTCGGCGACAACAACTTCGACATCATGCTCGGTCACGAATACTACGACTACCGTCTGTACTACTTGGGAGCCAGCAAGTCGAAAATGTTCTCGCAAGACAATCACGAGTTGGATGGTGCCGTTGTAGATGGCCAGTCAGCTTCTTCTTCAAAATCACGTCTCAACAACGAAGGTTTCTTCGGACGTTTGCAATACAACTACGATGAGCGCATCTTCGGTTCTGCTTCTTTGCGTCGTGATGCTTCTTCACGCTTCCATCCCGATCATCGTTGGGGTACCTTCTGGTCAGTAGGTGGCGCATGGCTGCTCAACAAAGAAAGCTGGTTCGACGTATCCTGGATTCAGGAATTAAAGGTAAAGGCTTCAATCGGTTCACAAGGTAACGATAACATCGGTACTTACCGCTACACCGACTTGTTCAACATCATCAACTCGAGCGACGAAATCGGTAGCTCGTTTGCCTCTAAAGGTTCGGAAGACATCACTTGGGAAAACAACCTGAACTTCAACATCGGTACAGAATTCCAGTTGTGGAACCGCATCACAGGTAGCATCGAATACTATAGACGTAAAACAACCGATATGTTGTTCTCCTTCTCAGTGGCTCCTTCATTAGGATACGCCAGCTACTACGACAACGTGGGTAACATGCTTAACAGCGGTGTTGAAATCGACTTGAACATCAACCTTTTCGACAAGCGTAACTTCACTTGGGATGTAAACCTGAACATGTCAACCCTGAAGAACCGTATCACCATGCTCGACCCCGACAAACTGAACTCTACAGTTTATACGGCTGACGGTAAAGCTTACCAAGGTTACACCAGCGGAAGCTTCTTCATCGGCGAAGACCTTCCCATGTACACCTGGCGTCTGAAAGACTATGCCGGCGTATCGGAAGACGGACAGTCCATGTGGTACAAAAATGTTGTGGACGAGAACGGTAACATCACCGGACGTGAAGCGACCACCGACTATTCTGCAGCCGACTATTATGTAACAGAAGAGACTTCTCTTCCGAAAGTATTCGGCGGATTCGGCACGAACCTCAAGATCTATGGAATAGACTTCGGCATCAACTTCACTTATCAATTAGGCGGCAAGCAATATGACGGCACATATGCTGCATTCATGAGCTCGCCTTCATCATTGATCGGTATTAATTATCACAAAGACTTGATGAACGCATGGACGCCTGAGAACACAAGCAGTAACATTCCTCGCTTCCAACTGAACGACCAATATTCAGCAGCTTCATCTACCCGTTTCCTGACAGACGCAAGCTTCCTGAATATCCAGAACATCAACGTAGGATATACACTTCCTTCCAGCTGGACAAAGAAACTGGCTATCAATTCGCTCCGTCTCTATGTTTCGGCCGAGAACGTATTCTACTGGTCTAAGCGTAAAGGTTTTGACCCACGTCAGTCATATAGTGCAGCTACGACGGCTACCAACTATTCGCCGATGCGTACAGTTTCAGGTGGTGTGACTTTCCAATTCTAAACTAAACCCAAAAGAGAAATACTTATATGAAGAAAAATATATTTAAACTGTTATCAGCCTTTGCGGTATCGGCTATGGTGCTGACGGGCTGTATTGAAGAAACGTTCCCCGAGGACGGAACTGCAACCAGCGAACAGATCGGTGCCTCATCGACTGCACTGAACGCCTCGCTGAATGGTCTGCCTTCACAAATGGTACAAGGCTATTTAGTTTACGGTTCGCAAGTGCATGAAACAGATATAGCCTATCCGGGCATCATGCTTAGCCAGACCGAAATGATGGGTGACTTAGTTGATGCGCCCGACCAATACGGATACGACTGGTGGTGGAGCTACAACGCCTGCCAGGGTATGTCGGAAAACGGCTATCCATCCTATCTGACATACTTTACCCTTTACAAGTTTGTAAAGTCGGCCAACGACGTCATTGCAGCCGTTGACATCAACGACGAAAGCATCTCCAACGAGATCCGCGCTTTTGCAGGTATCGCATACGCTTTCCGTGCTTTCGACTACTACACATTGATGGTACTTTTCGAACCGGTGGACAACATCTATACCGACTGCAGCAAAGTATTGGGACTGACAGTACCTATCGTAACTCCGGAAACGACCAACGACATTGCCAAGAACAACCCGCGTGCCACACACGACGAAATGGTTGCTTTCATCCTCGGCGACTTGGACAAAGCTGAAGCTTGCCTGCAAGGCTATACTCCGGCTTCAAAAAACTTGCCCAACCTGGCAGTCGTATATGGTCTGAAGGCCAAAGTATATATGTGGGACGGCAACTACGAACAGGCTGCCATCTATGCACGCAAAGCCATCGACGAATCGGGAGCTACTCCGATGACAGCTGCCGAATGGAACAATCCGACAACCGGATTCAACACAGCCACTTCGGCTTGGATGTGGTATCTGCACCCGACAGCAGCCAACATGGGTAACCTGGCAAACTTTGTAGGCCACATTGCCTGCGAAGCCGACTGGGGCTATGCATCTCTGTCGAAGCCACAGATTTCGCGCTCGCTGTACGACCAGATTGCCAACAACGACTTCCGCAAATATTCGTTCCTTGACCCGGACAGAAGCTTCTATGCTTATGAATCAGTAAGAGGTCAGGAATGGCTGGACGAACAAGAAGACTACACCTCCCTCAAATTCCGTTGCGTAAGCGGTGATTACCAGACCTATTCCGTAGGTGCTGCCGCCGATATTCCGGTAATGCGTGTAGAGGAAATGTACCTTATCGAAGCTGAAGCAGTCGGAGCCAGCCAGGGCGTGGCAGCCGGTGTTGCCAAGCTGAACGCATTCATGCAGACGTATCGCCAGTCCGACTACAACTGTACGCTGAGCGACCTGCGCGAATTCCAATTGGAAGTGCTGAAACAGATGCGTATCGAATTCTGGGGTGAAGGCGTTGCATTCCCGACTGCCAAACGCCTGCAACCGGACGTAATTCAGAACTACGATGGAACTAACTTCACAGAAGACATCTTCAAGATCAACTGTAAAGGCATCAAGCCCAACTGGAATATGGTAATTCCTATCTTCGAGGTTGACTCTAACGTAGCCCTCCAGGGAATGAACAACCCGGATCCGTCAAACGCCATTCCGACGCGTCCGACTCCAGTAGGTGAATTTGCACCCGGTAATAACTAATTAATAACATTTGAGTATTATGAAAAAGATAATAAACATTTTCAATATCATGCTTATGCTGGCTGTAGCAGCCGTCTTCCATGCCTGTGGAGATGATGTAGAATATACGCCGGCAGAAGCCTTGAGCAACGCACAAGTCTATTTCCCCTCCACGAACAGTGCAACAATAGATGTGTCGAAATCGAAAACATCGTTCGATGTTGCCATCATGCGTATAAAAACCGATGAAGCACAAACCGTCAACATCACAGCTACCGGTGGCGAAGGCATCTATACAATTCCTTCCACAGTCAGCTTTGCCGAGGGCGAAAACAGCGCATTCATCACAATCGGATACAATCCGGAAGACGTTGAATATGATACCTATTCAGAAATCACACTGAAGCTGTCCGATGAAACCATTACGACTCCGTACGGTATGTCGGAATACACATTCAGTGTAGGTATCCCTGCTCCGTGGGTTTCACGAGGCAAATGTACATTTGTAGAAGACTTCGTGACTACACTCTTCGCTGTTGATAATGAGCCTTACGCCGTAGAGATCGAAGAGAATGAACTGCAACCGGGTTATTTCAGATTAGTCAATCCGTTCGGAGCAGCTTATCCTTACAATGAAGAAGGCGACTGGGACGCCAGCCAAGACTGGTATCTTGAAATTCATGCCGAAGATCCCGATGCAGTATATATGGACGTACAGCAAACAGGCATGGACTGGGGATACGGTATGTTCTACGTAGGAAGCATCGCCGGATACTACATGGCACAGGGAGCAACCTTGGACGAAATGAAAGCTCAAGGATATACAGGTACGTATAAGGACGGTATCATCTCCTTCCCGGCAAACAGTATGTTAGTCGGAATGGCGGACTATAACAATGGCGGATTGTACACAGCCAATGGCAATGGTGCCTTCCGAGTAGCGATGCCGGGCGTTGTATTGGCAGATTATAGCTTGGGCGTTGCCTATGCAGGTAAATATACTTCTGCAAAAGGTGAAGATGCCGGTGTTCTGGCTCAACTGACTGAAGTTGGAGAAGACATCGAAAGCATCCGCCTGGCTGTAGTAGAAGGAACTGATGTCAACAAGGCTGTTGAAAGCATCCGTAACGGTGCTATCGAATCGGTTGAAGTGACTCCGGACGCAGGTACCGTAATGGTTCCGTTCGCTTCTGAACCTGTAACAGGCGTTTATACGCTGGTAGCTGTCGGATATGCAGGAAACGTTGCAGAAGCATCTGCATCGGCCGAATTCGACTACACCAACGCACCTGCCGAAACATGGACAGCCATTTCGACCGGCGACTATGTTTACACGCTGTTCTTTGTCTCAGAAGATGGGCCCTATACTGACCAAGGCTTGACACTGTATCAAAGCAACGAAGACCCGACCCGCTACAAAATCGAGCACTGGGGAAATGACGTAGATTTCATCTTCACCTACAACGAAGCAACAGGCGAAGTGATGGTTGAAGATCAGGAAGTAGGCTATGTACATCCTCAATATGGAACAGTATTCGTTGATGACCTGGTTGACTATACAGGTGGAACAAACTATGGATACAGCTATTTCGAAGACGGAGTATTCCACTTTGCCGTAGTATATTATGTAAATGATGGAGAACTCGCCTATGGCGAAGAAACCTTCACCCTGACAAACAATGCAGGAAGTGAAACTGCCACTACCAGAGCATTCAGTGCACCGAAGAGTGGAAAAACGGTTCAGCCGTTCTCTATCCAGAAACAATTCCGCATCAAGAAGATGAACAGTGCATTCCCGATCTTCAAATAAGATCAAGAATACACCATGGTAAATAGAAAGGAGCGTATGCCTTTGGGAATACGCTCCTTTCTATTCTTCAGCCTATCCCCGAACTACATCCGGAGCAGAAAACCGGCAATTCTTACGCTGCAAAAGTCAGCCACTTGGCAGTAAATGCTGCAACCTTAGTTGCAGTATCGCTGCATACAAGGTTGCAGTGCTACTGCAAACAGGGTTGCAGCGACACTGCAAACAAGCGTGCAGCGGCTCTGCAACAAGCGTGCAGCAACCGTAACGCAAGCGTCCCACACGAGACACACAAGCATCTCACTGAGTGATGACCGGTACTCCTTCCTTCAGAATCTCGACCAATATCGGTTTGGCACCGCCTACGAAACATTCGACGGCAATCACCATCAGAATCAGACCCATCAGACGCATCATCACGTTGTTACCCGTCTCGCCCAACACGTTCACCAAACGGGTCGAAGCGCGCAGGATGAAGAAAGTGATCAGGTAGATGAAGGCAATCATGCCGATCAGCACTCCCTTCATGGCAAAGGTATTGGCATCCTGCATCAGCACGATGGCATTGGCAATGGCTCCCGGGCCGCAAAGCATGGGGATGCCAAGCGGCGTGATGGATATGTCGTCGGCATAGGTTTTGATTTCTTCATCCTTCAGCTTCATCGGCGTGTAGCGCGCCTGCAACATGTCGTACCCGATCTTGAAGATGATGACTCCGCCCGCAATGCGGAAGCCGTTGGTCGAGATGCCGAAGAACTTGAAAAGGAACTGACCCGCAAAGGTGAATACCATGATGGTGATGAACGCCACAAGCGTGGCACGCGATACCACCGAACGGCGTTCGTGCTCCGTCATGCCCTGAGTCATGGTCAGGAATACGGGCATGGTGCCAAGCGGGTTGGTCAGTGTGAAGAAGGACGTGAAACAAAGCAATGCAAAAGGAATAAGGGTCTCCATAATACAGGATTTTAAGTTTTGTTATTGAATATACAAAAATACGACTTAATCTGACATGTGCTACAGGATTCCGAGCAAATCTTTCAGGTCGGTAATCCGATAAGTGGGCTTAAAGGGAAGAGGGCTGTCGCCCGCCACGTCGTAGAACACCTGGTGCATCCCTACCCCGGCGGCACCTTCCACATCGTTCGCCCAGCTGTCGCCTATCATCAGCGACTCGCCCAGCTGCGACTGCGTGGCCGACAGGGCGAAGTGAAAGATGGGTGCCCGTGGTTTCAGCACCCCGATATCGTCGGACAGGACTACCTTCTTGAAATAATGGTCGATGCCGGCCGAACGCATCTTGCGGCATTGCAGTTCCTGAAAGCCGTTGGACAGGATGTACAGGTTGTACCGCGGATACAGATACTCCAGCACCTCGCGCGCATGTGGCATCAGTCCGCTCTTGGTAGGAATCATAGCAAAAAAGTCGGCCGTGAACGACCGGGCCAGCTCGGCATCGGCGGGG
>CABROZ010000106.1 GCA_902472795.1 uncultured Bacteroides sp.
GGTAGCCGCGGCGGTGAAGCGATTCGCCGCTGGAGTCGAGCGAAAGGGTGCAGCTGTTTTCGGCAATGTGGATGTTGAGCAGCACATCCGGTTTGTTGATGCGTACGTTGGGACGGTTTCCGGTCTTTTCGCGGAAGTAGTCGGCAATGGCATCTTTTATTTTGTATGAGACGAACTTGCTGTGGCGGAATTCGTCGCTGAAGACAACCGCATCGACGGCAAAGGTCTTGTCAACGTCCATGTAGTCATCCCAGTGGATGGCTTTGACCTGCTCATAGACTTCGTCGGCGTCCTTGGCCGTGAAGTGCTTAATAGGTTTCAGGATGCGGATGGCTGTACGCAGGCAGAAGTTGGCTTTGTACATCATCTCCTTGTCTCCGCTGAAGGATACCATGCGGCGGCCTATCTGGATGTCGTTGGCTCCTAATGCAGTGAGTTCTGCGGCCAGGACTTCTTCCAATCCTTGGAAGGTTTTGGCAATCATTTCAAAAGGTTGTTCGCTCATTTAGGGTTATATCTTATTGACTTGTTATTCTTTTCGTTTGTTGCCTTCCGGCGTTTCATTTATCTGCTATTATCTTTTTGCTTTGGTCTGTACAATCCGGGCTCCGGCCTGTACGTTTTCGGTTACCCAGATGTTGCCTCCTACGGTGGCGCCCTTGCCTACGGTGATGCGTCCCAGGATGGTGGCGTTGGAGTAAACGATGACGTCGTCTTCCAGGATGGGGTGGCGGGGAATGCCTTTGATGGGTTTCCCGTTTTCGTCGAGCGGGAAGCTTTTGGCGCCGAGGGTTACTCCTTGATACAGCTTCACGTTGCTGCCGATGATGCAGGTTTCGCCGATGACGACACCCGTGCCGTGGTCGATGGTGAAGTAGCTTCCGATTTGTGCGCCCGGATGGATGTCGATTCCTGTTTCGCTATGCGCCATCTCGGTGATGATGCGCGGGATGAGGGGAACACCCAGTACGAGCAGTTCGTGGGCGATGCGGTAGTTGCTGATGGCACGTATGGCCGGGTAACAGCTGATGACCTCGCCGAACGAGTGTGCGGCAGGGTCGCCGTTGTAGGCAGCTTCTACGTCGGTGGCCAGTATGCGTCGCAGTTGGGGCAGATGGCTGATGAACTTGGCTGCTATTTGGGCGGCTTCTTCGCGTTGCACTTCGGTGCAGCTGCTGCATTCGCCGTCGCTTCCGAAGCAGAGGCCTGCCAGTATCTGGTCGGTCAGCAGGTCGAACAGGCGTTCTACGTTGACGCCGATGTGGTAGTTGATGGTACAGCTGTTGATGGTTGAATTGCCGAAATAGCCGGGAAAGATGATGGCTCGTGCCAACTCAATGATGTCGCGCAAGGCTTGGGCTGATGGCAAGGGGTTGCCGTCGGTGTGTTGGTGAAACAGTCCTTTGTATGATTCGCTTTCCGATAGCTCATCGACTGCTTGTGTCAAGATGTGAGTAAAGTTGAGTGGACTCATTATGCTATCCTTTGTATTGATAAAGTGTTGGCAAAGGTACGAAGTATTCAGCAAAATTCCTAAATATCCCTCATTTATAGTTCGGTAATTGCAAGAAATCCGGGTGCAGGCGGCAGAAAAGGACGTGTTTCGCGGGGGAAAACGTCTGTGCCGCCGGCATCCGGATTGAGGGGGACGGGGACTGTGCTTGCCGCCGGAACTTACCGGGCGGCCGTGTGCTTATGATAGAAAAACATGCAATAGATGCCGATGATGACGAACGGTATGCTGAGCCATTGTCCCATGTTCAGCGTCATGCCGTCCTCGAAAGCTACCTGGTTTTCCTTCAGGAACTCGATGAAGAAACGGAATATGAATATCTCCGTCAGGCAAAGGCCGAAGAAGAAGCCGCGGGGGTAGGTCAGCGAGGCATCGATCTGTTTGGAGGTCGATTGGCTCCAGGTGGTGTTGAAGTTGGTTTCGAGCTTGTTTTCTTGCTTTTTCACTCCGCGCTTGTAGAGGTAGAGCATGCCCAAGGCGAAGATAAAGTAGGCGATGGCTTCGTACAGCTGTGCCGGGTGGCGGGGAACGGAATCGACTCTTTCGAATACGAAGGCCCAGGGTACGTTGGTAGGCATACCGATGATTTCGGAGTTCATCAGGTTGGCCAGGCGGATGCAGCAGGCGGTGATGGGGGTGGCGACGGCAATCATGTCGAGCACGTCCATGTAGTGCATCTTCGTCTTACGGCAGTAGAGCCACAGGGCGATGATGAGACCCAGCGTACCACCGTGGCTGGCAAGTCCTTCGTATCCGGTGAATTTCCATCCTCCGTCGGGCAGAATCTTGATGGGCAGTATCATCTCCCAGAAGTGGTGCAGGTAATAGTCGGGCTGGTAGAAGAGGCAGTGTCCCAGACGCGAGCCTATCAGGATGCCGAAGAAGCAGTAGAAGAACAGGGGTTCGAACTTGTCGTCGGAAATCTTGCGGTCGCGGTATTGCCGGCGCACGATGAAGTAGGAGAAAACCAGGCCGATGATCCACAAAAGACCATAGTAGCGGATGGAGATGCCGAAGAGGTTGAATAGTTCGGGATCGGGATTCCAGTTGATGCTGAGTAGTGGTAACATGGAGTTTCTTGATTATTCGTTAGTTTGGTTATTGTTCTTGTTTACAGCTGCCAAAAGTAGCTTTTATTCGGCAAAGGACAAAATCTGCGTGTCACAGATTTCGGAACTTTTCCGCCACCATGCGATAGGTGGGGATGTCGATGCCCTGTGCTTCGGCGGCGGCAATCATGTCGAACAGCAATCCCTGCACTTCGCTTTCGTGTCCGCGGGCCAGGTCTTTCTGCATGGAGGCGGTGCTGTGCGGGTCGAGCTTGTCCATCACTTTCAGGTTGTACTCCACCAGGTCTTCTTTCGGCTCGATGCCCAACTTGCGCCCTAAGGCAGCACTTTCGCGCGAGAGGCCGATGAAGGTGTCGCGTACGGGGCCGGGCTTCTGTACTTCGCCCATGGGCACGTCGTAGTAGGCTCCGGTGACGGCCATGGCCGAGATGAACGACCACTTGACGAAAGTATCGCGGTTGATGTCGTCGGACAGTTCGGCCTTGATGCCGCTGTCCTGCAGGTCGCGCTGCACGGCTTCCAGTGTTTCACGGGGAACAACCGTCCCCTGGTGGGCACCGAATACCAAGCGGAATATCCGTCCCATTTGGGTGATTTCGCCCTTACCGCTGACGAAGCCTACGATGTAGATGCAGCCGTCGAGCACCGTTACGCCGGGTACCAGTCGCTGGATGCGGGGACCTGTGCCGTAAACGTTGAGGATGGGGATGACAACGGTTTCGGGTTTCGAAGCCCGGCGGATGAGGTCGGTGATGGAGTCGATGGAGTAGCCTTTGACGCAGACGAAGATGACGTCGGCTTTGTCCTGATATTCTTCGGCCGTGCAAGCGGGGATGTTCAGGGTATGTTCGCCTTTCAGGTCGCTGTGAAGGCGTAGTCCGTGTTCGCGAATGGCAGCCAGATGTTCGCCGCGGGCAATGCAGGTGACGTTTTTACCTGCCAGTGCCAGGAAGGCAGCGATGCTTCCGCCTACGCCGCCGGTACCTGCTATGAGGTATTTCAGATTACTGTTTGCCATTTGTTGTGTATGGTTTATTGAACGTAGTTTTCCTTTTCCATATAGTAAAGCCCTTCGCCCCGGTCACCGTTTTCCATGTCTTCCAGCTCTACTTTGAAGATACGGTAGGGAAGGTCTTTTTTGGGATGCTTGGGCATGTCTACTGTCAATAGATAGGCGTTGCCATATTCGTTGCTGTCGAAATATTCTTTTATTTCCTGCTTCATCAGCACGGGGACTTTCTCGCCGTCTATCCAGACGGTGACTTTCAGTTGCCCGGGGCGGGGAGCCATCTGGCATTCTCTGGCTTCTTTGTTTTGTTCTTGTTGCTCAATGTCACTCAGGTTTTCACCGTGTACCAATGACTCGGGCTTTGTTTCTTTCATCCATTGGTAGGTACGTGTCAAGCTCATGGGACGGACGTATATCTGATAAGTAGGCATGGCTCCGGGGATGCAGAAAGCACGCAGGCCATAAGCTTCCATACGATGATAACGTATGTCGAGTGTAGTGTCGCGGTCGGCGATGAAATCCCAGGCCCAGAACTCCAGGCGGTGTTCAGTCTCGGGCAGCCCGCTTTTCATGGCAATGTGCGCATAGGAGGGCAGATAAATAGAGGCTGCACTTTGATATTTCCCTTTGGGTATACGGGCCGTGTAATGCCCGTCTTTGTCGGTTATGGCTTCTATGATGTCATTGAACTGCGGGTTTTGCCACCAGACGCTGGCACTGTCTATCGGCTGTCCGTTGTAATCAGTCACCCGTCCGTGAATGGTTACCGAGTCTTGCTGTTGTGCATAAACGGCAGTACAGGACAATAAGAATAAAAGGAAGATAATCTGTTTCACAGTATTGTTATTGTATGGAGTTTATTAGAAAATGGCAATGTACTTTCTTTGTACATTGCCATCTGGAATGAATATCATTACACATTGAACCTGAAGTGCATGATGTCCCCATCCTGCACCACATACTCCTTGCCTTCCACACCCAACTTTCCGGCTTCGCGCACGGCTGCTTCGCTGCCATACTTGATATAATCCTCATACTTGATGACCTCTGCCCGGATAAACCCTTTCTCGAAATCCGTATGGATAACGCCGGCGCATTGCGGTGCTTTCCATCCCTTGCGATAGGTCCATGCCTTTACTTCCATCTCTCCGGCAGTGATGAAGGTTTCGAGGTTCAGCAGGCTGTAGATAGCTTTAATCAAACGGTTGCAACCGCTCTCTTTCAGTCCCAGGTCTTCGAGGAACATCTGTTTTTCCTCGTATGTCTCCAGTTCGGCAATATCGGCCTCGGTCTGGGCGGAGATGATGATAAGTTCGGCATCCTCGCCCTTGATGGCTTCGCGCACCTGCTCTACGTACTGGTTGCCGCCGGCGGCACTGACGTCATCCACGTTGCAGACGTAGAGCACAGGTTTGGTAGTAAGCAGGAACATCTGCTTGGCGCATTGTTCCTCGTCGTCGTTCTGCGGGATGACGGTGCGGGCGCTTTGTCCTTGTTCCAGGGCATCCTTGTAGCGGAGCAGGAGTTCGTACTCTATCTTTGCAGCCTTGTCGCCACCCACCTTGGCTATTTTCTCTACGCGCTTGATGCGGTTTTCCACGGTTTCGAGGTCCTTCAGTTGCAGCTCTGTGTCGATGATTTCCTTGTCGCGCACGGGGTTCACCGAACCGTCCACGTGGACGATGTTGCCGTTGTCGAAGCAGCGCAGCACGTGAATGATGGCGTCGCACTCGCGGATGTTGCCCAAGAACTGGTTGCCGAGTCCTTCACCTTTGCTGGCGCCCTTCACCAGTCCGGCAATGTCGACGATGTCGCACACGGCAGGTACGATACGCCCCGGGTGAACCAGCTCGGCGAGCTTCGTCAGTCGTTCGTCGGGTACGGACACTTGTCCCATTTGGGCGTCGATTGTACAGAACGGGAAGTTTGCCGCTTGTGCCTTTGCGCTGCTCAAGCAGTTGAAAAGAGTGGATTTTCCTACGTTGGGAAGGCCCACGATACCAGCTTTTAATGCCATAGTGTTATCTTGTTTTTTAGTTATTGTTCAGTTAATTGGATGCAAAGATAGTGCAAACCGAAGGCAGAATGAAATGAACGCGTTCATTTTTTATGCTGAGGTGCAGCCTATCTTCACTTTTTTAAGCAAAGATAGTACTTACCGGGGAAAGTGGGTATGTTAATTTGCATTAAAAGCACGAGAGTAAAATGATAAATTGATAGTTTTGTCGCAATTATAAATTTAAGTATCATTCTATAAATCAATGCGATTATGAAAAACAAAGTAAGAAAAATTCTGATGATTTTATCATGTCTCATCAGCTTGTCTTTTACATTATCTGCACAGAATCCTTATCTGCCGCTTTGGGAATTTATTCCTGATGGTGAGCCCTATGTGTTTGAGGATCCTGACTGTCCCGGCAAGTACCGTGTCTATATTTATGGTTCGCACGACAATCTCAAGTGGATGTATTGCGGACGTGACCAAGTGGTGTGGTCAGCACCCATAGAGGACCTGACCCGTTGGAGATATGACGGCGTGATATTTAAAGTCAATGAGTCGCCCGAGCTGTATAAACTGAATGCTGATGGAACCGACGACGTGCTTTTTGCCCCTGACGTGACAGTAACTACCGATGCCGATGGTAAGAAAACTTACTACCTCTTTCCGAATAATCAAGGTGGTGGACGCAATTCCATGATTGCCAAAAGCGACCGTCCCGATGGCCCGTTTACGGTATGCAACTGGCATAAGGAGCGTCCTCGCGAGACTTTCGGTTGTTTGGGATTCGACCCCGCAGTGTTTGTTGATGATGATGGACGTGTGTATGGTTATTGGGGATTTGGCATTTCGCATGGCGCGGAGTTGGACCCTGCTACCATGTGCACGGTAAAGCCGGGTACCGAAGTGGTGGAGAACATGATTTCAGGCTATCGGCAGGAAGGTATATTCCGCTTCTTTGAGGCATCCTCCATCCGCAAGATTGAGGATAAGTATGTGTTTATCTATAGCCGTACTACCGCTGAGGGTGAAGATGGCTTGCCGAACGCCAGCAACTATACGCTGGCATACGCTTATAGCGAGCATCCTCTGGGTCCCTGGACCTATGGCGGAACAATCATCGATGCCCGTGCGCGCGAGTATGATGAAAAAGGCAATGTGATAGCTTCGGCCATGCCCGGTGGAAATACGCATGGCAGTATCTGCAAGATAGGAGGGCAATGGTACGTGTTCTATCATCGCCAGATAGGTACTGATTGCTATGCACGCCAGGCTATGGTGTCGGCCATTGATGTAAAGGTGGAAAAAGGAAAAGGTGGGAAAGTCGTGATTTCGCGCGGGGAATTCAACTCTGAGGGTTTCCTTCTTGAAGGGCTCAATCCTATGCAGCGCATCTCGGCCGGGTTGGCTTGTTGGCACACCAATCCCGGAGGTATCAAAGAGGTCTATCCCCATTATGTCTACACGGGGTCTTACATCCGGCCTGTGTACCGGGATAATAATCCCTATGCCGGCGATAACAACCACAAAATCCCGTTCGCTCCGGTGGTGAATAATACAAGTGGGTCGATTGTAGGATATAAATACTTGAATATGAATGCCGTTCCGCGAGATAAGTCTTTGCAGATGCAGTTAAGGTTGAAGGCTGAAGATACCGACGGACGCATCCGCATCATGCTGGGTAGCCCTTGGACAACAAAAGGCGGTGTAGAGATAGGACTTGTGGATGTGAAGGCTGGCAGCACTTGCAGGGAGTTCTATGCTCCGCTCTCTATTCCGGCAAAGCTGCATAAGGGAAAGCAGCCGCTCTTCTTTGTCTTCGAATCAGAAACCGAAGGCCAGTCCATCTGTGAGTTTTATGATTTCCTCATGTTGGCACGCCCATAAGTCTTTATACTTATGGAGGCGGATACTTATCTTGTGAGACCTTCTAAATAGAGCTATTGTATTAGTTCACAGTACTGAACACTTTGTTACACCCCGTCGGAACAGATTGTTTCTCTTGTATGAAACGACTTGTTTCGACGGGATAAAACGATTTGTTCCGTTATAGGAAACACTTTGTTTCCTTATAGAGAACACTCTGTTCCATTATAGGAAACAAACCGTTTCCATAGTCGGAAATGAAATGGGGCATATGCTTCATTGATACCGCTATTACTTTTCCTGTCTTTTCCTGATTTAGCTAGACGCTTTTTCT
>CABROZ010000107.1 GCA_902472795.1 uncultured Bacteroides sp.
TTTCCCTTTTGCAAGACTATCGGCTTTAACTTCTAACAGAGCAAAGCGGAGTGATAACTTTTATAACTTCTTAACTTCCAGGAAGTATTACATGCGAAACTTAAATAATGCAAGACAAAAATGAATATATATAAACCGGAGATTGCAGAATTGTTGCTGCAGGTAGAGAAGACATACCAGAAGCCGTTGCAGACATCGACCGATTTCGATGAGTTTTCTCTGCATCTGAAGCAGCAGGTGAACGATTTGGTCTCAACATCTACCTTGAAACGTTTGTGGGGATATGTGGGTGATTCTCATTTGCCGCGTATGCGTACGTTGGATGTTTTGGCGCGATACGTGGGGCATGCCAGTTTCAAGCAGTTTTGCACGTGGCTGAAGAATAGTCCGGTTTATAATTCATCGTTTTTTTCGACTCATCAGATTGTAACCCGTGAGTTGGCTCCCGGTTCGGAGTTGGAGATCGGATGGTCTCCCAACCGCTATCTGCGTCTGCACTACGAAGGAGGCGATCTGTTCGAAGTTAGGGAAGCCCGGCAATCCAAATTGCTGGTGGGTGACCGCTTCGAGGCTGTTTCTTTCCTGATGGGACAACCGCTTTTCCTGCCTTACGTCTTGCGCGACGGTGTGAAGCTTTCGCCTTTCATTGCAGGGCGCAACGGAGGATTGACGTTATTAAACGGTCTGGCCAATGGCAGAGAATGAAGTTTCGTCCGGATTCATCGATGCTGACGTTCAGTCGGGCGAGCAGCGCTTCTCGAATCTGAGCGAGGTGTATGTGTCCGTGTCGGGCTATGCACGTCTGTTCCGTTGTCAGCGCTACAACCGTTTGCATATTCTGAAAGCGTTGAAGCCCGAATACATTGGCAGCAATTTCTATGAGCAGGCATTGCGGAAAGAGTTCGATATCGGGTATCAGCTGGAACATCCCCATATCTGCAGAGCCTTAGGTTGGGAAACTTTGCCGGAGCTGGGGCATTGCATTGTGATGGAGTACATCGACGGAATCACTCTGAAGGAGTTTATGCAACGTGGCCTGCTGACGCCGGAACTGGTGCGTAAGTTTATAACCGAACTTTGCAGTGCGCTTCATTATCTGCACGGAAAACAGATTGTACACCGTGACCTGAAACCGGAAAACATTCTGGTGACCCATAATGGCTATAATGTGAAGCTGATTGATTTCGGCTTGTCCGATTGTGATGACTACGATGCGTTGAAGCTGCCTGCCGGTACCCGCTATTACCTGGCTCCCGAAGCCTTGAAGCCAGGACAGCCTCTTGACTTGCGTGCCGATATTTATTCGTTGGGCATCATTATTGGCGAGATGGCCGAATGTATTAAGGATAAGCAGCTGGCAGCTGTTTCGCGGAAATGTACGCGTCGCAATCCGGAAGAACGGTATGCGTCGGCGTTGGAGGTTTCCCGCTGTGTACGTGGCAGGACTGTTCCTTTTCGTCGATACGGGATGTTGACGGCGGGAGTCGTTTCGTTGTGTGCCCTTGGATATGCAGCTTATGTTTTTCTCGCGCCTGAACAGACTCCTGCACTTTTACCGGTATATGGCAATTATTCTTTACCGGCCTCCCGTTGGATCGATTTACCCGATACGGTACGGGAAGATGTTTTGAACGATGAATTTCCATTGACTGACCGACAAGACAGGACTGTCCGTTATCGGGACATGATGGAGAATCGGCAGTAATGGGACGGACTTCTTCAATGACCTTGCTTTTCTTCGTCGGCTAACCTTTTGATTTTACAATATTTTTGGTAATTTAGGCGGCCGAAGACAACTCGTAACATGCTTTAATACATTTAGGTCATGAAACTCCGTTTGATATTTATCCTGCCTCTTCTGTTGGCATTGGTTGCAGAAATTAGTTGTGCCTTTGCTCAGCCGGCAGTATCACTTATTCCTCAGCCCCAAAGATGTAAGCTTTCCGCGGGCACTTTTACATTTGCATCTGGAGGAGAATTCTTTACTAACCTGAAGGGGACTGAACGCGCAAATCTGGTTGCCCTGCTGACCTCTTCTCCATTCGGCCTACAGCCGTCAAAGGACGAACAGGTGCCTTTCCGTTTCAATTTGGTCGATTCTATTCCGGAGATAAATGCTGCCGAAGGTTACACCTTGACGATCAGTCCCGAGGGTGTGCATGCTGAGGCTGTTACGGAGGCGGGACTTTTCTATGCTTTCCAGTCCCTGTTGCAACTGGCGGAGAAAGGAGCTGAAGAAGATAGCTGGAGTTTGCCTTGTGTGGACATTGGCGACTATCCCCGTTTTGGTTACCGTGGTCTGCATCTTGACGTATCGCGACACTTCCGTTCGAAGGAGTTTGTGATGAAGCAACTTGATGCCATGGCCCGTTACAAGCTGAACCGTTTCCATTGGCATCTGACTGACGGTGCGGGCTGGCGGCTGGAAATCAAACGTTACCCTCAACTGACGGAGCAGACCGCCTATCGTCCTTATCCCAACTGGAAAGCCTGGTGGAGGGGAGGCCGTAAGTATTGTCGCCGGGATGAAGCAGGTGCCGAAGGCGGATATTATACGCAAGACGATGTGCGTGAAATCGTGGAACACGCCCGTAAGCTGCATATCACTGTCATTCCTGAAATCGAGATGCCCGGTCATTCGGAAGAAGTACTGGCCGTATTTCCTCAGTTGTCCTGCTCGGGTAAGCCTTATCAGAACGGTGAATTATGCATAGGCAATGAGGAAACATTTACTTTTCTGCAGAACGTATTGTTGGAAGTGATGGAACTTTTCCCTTCGGAGTACATCCATGTCGGTGGAGATGAAGCGGCTAAAAGCAGTTGGGAGAAGTGCCTGAAGTGTCAGAAACGTATTCGCGAGGAGGGATTGAAAGACGAGAAGGAGTTGCAGGGCTACCTGATTCATCGCATTGAGAAGTTCCTCAACAGTCACGGCCGCAAACTGATAGGTTGGGACGAGATTCTGGAAGGTGGACTGGCTCCGAGTGCTACTGTAATGTCGTGGCGGGGCGAGCAGGGAGGCGTTGCGGCTGCGAAGGCCGGTCACGATGTTGTCATGACTCCCGGCGAGTATTGCTATTTGGATGCTTATCAGGATGCTCCTGTGACGCAGCCCGAAGCGATTGGCGGTTATCTGACCTTGGAGAAAGTTTATTCCTACAATCCTGTTCCTGAATCATTGTCCGACGGACAGCGTCGGTTCATCAAAGGGGTGCAGGCCAATGTCTGGGCCGAGTATATTCCTACCGCCGAGCATGCCGAATATATGATTTATCCGCGCCTGCTGGCATTGGCCGAAGTGGCGTGGACACAGCCGGAACGGAAAGACTGGATCCGTTTCCGGAAAACCGTCTTAAGGGAGACTGAATGGTTGCAGTCGCAGGGCTACCATCCTTTCGACCTGAATAAAGAAGTGGGTGAGCGTCCGGAGTCTCTGCAGCCGGTCGAACATCTTGCTTTGCATTGTCCGGTGACGTATGCCCAACCTTTCTCATCAGCTTATCCGGCAGCGGGCGATTCTACGCTCACTGATGGTTGGCGTGGAGGCTGGACGTATGGCGACCATCGCTGGCAAGGTTTTCTGTGCAAGGATGTGGACGTAACCATCGATTTGGGCAAACTGACGGATATCAGCCTGGTGGAAGCGGACTTTCTGCAACTGCGGGGCCCTGAAGTATGGCTTCCGAAGGAGGTGGTGATTTCTTTGTCCGAGGATGGTCTCCACTTCGACGAGGTGAAGCGCATTGCGACCGACGTTCCTGTTACGGAAGAAAGACTGACTTTCTGTAACTATCGTTGGGAAGGCAGTGCCAGGGTGCGATATGTCCGTTTCCAGGGATTCATAAATCGGGAGGTGATGGGCTGGCTGTTTACCGATGAAATTGTAGTCAAATAAGATAAGCAAATTGAATATATGATGAACCAAAAACTACTGTCTGCCGCCCTGATGCTGTCGGGATTGGTGTCGGGCACTGCTGCAGCCGAAAACCGTTACTGGATGTCCCGCTCCGTTGAACAAATTTCGGAAGCATCCTTTACGGCACCGAACGATAACGTGGGACGTTACATCAGTCAGCGTCCCAAGCCGGAAGAGCGTCTGTTCCGGTCTGATGTCATCGAAAAGAAGATTGCTGAAATAAAGGCATTGCTGAAGAATCCTTATCTGGCCTGGATGTTCGAGAACTGTTTTCCCAATACATTAGATACTACCGTACACTTCCGCATGTTGGACGGTAAGCCGGACACTTTTGTCTATACGGGTGACATCCATGCCATGTGGCTGCGCGATTCCGGCGCACAGGTGTGGCCTTATGTACAGTTTGCCAACGACGATCCCCAGCTGAAAGCAATGCTCGAAGGAGTCATTCGCCGCCAGTTTATGTGCATCAATCTCGATTCGTATGCCAATGCTTTCAACGACGGACCAACCGGGAGTGAATGGGAAACCGACCGCACAGCCATGAAGCCCGAACTGCACGAGCGCAAATGGGAGATAGACTCTTTGTGCTATCCGTTGCGTCTGGCCTATCATTATTGGAAGGTGACGGGCGATGCCGGTATCTTCGATGAAAGCTGGCTGAAGGCTATCGGTAACGTGCTTCGTACCTTCAAGGAACAGCAGCGTAAAGAGGATAGGGGACCTTACCGTTTCCAGCGCAAAACCGAACGTGCTACCGATACTACCATCAACGACGGTTGGGGAGCACCTGCCAATCCGATTGGCCTGATAGTCTCCATTTTCCGTCCGTCGGACGACGCTACAACTCTGCCTTTCCTCATTCCGTCCAACTTCTTTGCCGTGACTTCTTTGCGGAAAGCGGCCGAGATTCTGACGGAAGTGAACAAGAATGGGGACTTGGCACGTCAATGCACGGATTTGGCCAATGAAGTAGAGCAGGCTCTGAAAAAATATGCTACCTGCGAGCATCCTGAATATGGTACAATCTATGCTTACGAGATAGACGGTTATGGCAGCCGCATGCTGATGGACGATGCCAACGTGCCCAGCCTGTTGGCTCTGCCTTATTTGGGAGATGTTGATGTCAACGATCCCGTCTATCAGAATACACGCCGCTTTGTCTGGAGCGAGGACAATCCTTATTTCTTCAGGGGAGAGGCGGGCGAAGGCATTGGAGGACCGCACATCGGATACGATATGGTGTGGCCCATGAGCATCATGATGAAAGCCTTTACCAGTCAGGACGACGAGGAAATCAGGCAGTGCCTCCGTATGTTGATGACAACCGATGCCGGTACCGGCTTCATGCACGAATCGTTCCATAAGGACAATCCTGAAAAGTTCACCCGTAAATGGTTTGCCTGGCAGAACACCTTGTTCGGTGAGCTGATCATCAAGTTAATCAATGACGGGAAGCTGGATTTATTGAACAGTCTGTAACGATTAAAACCTTCAAACAAACATAATGCCATGAAAATACTTTCATTTACCACAGGTATGTTGCTGTGCGGACTGTTGGCTATGATGTCGTCCGCATGCGTTTCGCAGAAAGAAAACAGTACGGTTGGTGCGGATTACCTCCGTTATATAGATCCTTATATCGGCTCGGGTGGGCACGGGCATGTATTTGTAGGTGCCAGTGTCCCCTTGGGCATGGTGCAGGTCGGGCCGCAGAACATTCATAAAGGATGGGACTGGTGCTCCGGTTATCATTACTCGGACAGTGTGCTGATCGGCTTCAGTCATACGCACCTTAGCGGTACTGGGTGTGCCGATTTGGGCGATGTGCTTCTGATGCCTTATGTGGGCGATGTCCGTACCGCCCGTGGTGAGCAGGACAACATCGAGGGAACCTGTTCGACCTATTACTCCCACAAGAACGAAGAGGTCGCTCCCGGTTATTATTCGTTGCTGATGGACAATGGCGTACGTGCCGAGCTGACGGCTACCGACCGTGTTGCCATTCATCGTTATACTTACCCCGAAGGGACACCCCGGCTGTTGGTAAACATAAAGGAAGGCAACGGCGACCGTGCTTTTGCGACTGCGTTGAAACGGGTGGATGAATATACGGTTGAGGGATATCGCTTTTCCAAGGGATGGAGTCCGCAGCACAAGGTCTTTTTTGTGCTGAAGTCCGATCAACCGATTGAAAGTGTAGCTGTATTCGCTGATGATGTTCCTGCCGGGCAGGATAGTCTGTCGGGCGAAGCTGTGAAAGGGGTACTGACCTTTCGGAGCAATCCGAAGCATGTGCAACTCAAGGTGGCTCTTTCGTCCGTCAGTTGTGCCAACGCCTTGGCTAATCTGAAGGCTGAACAACCCGGATGGGATTTTGAGAAGGTTCGTTCGGATGCCGAAAGACGTTGGAACAGGATGCTTTCATGTGTGGAAGTCGAGAGTAGCGACGAACGTGGCAAGAAGATTTTTTATACCGGCTTGTATCACATGTTCATTGCTCCGACACTGTATGCCGATGTGAACGGAGAATTCCGTGGGCACGATGATAAAATCTACAAGGCCGACCATTGGACTAATTATTCCACTTTCTCGTTGTGGGATACGTACCGCACCCTTCATCCGTTGCTTACCATTCTTCAACCTCAGTTGGTGCCCGACATGGTGAATTCCATGCTGAGTATTTACGACCAGCAGGGTAAGTTGCCCATCTGGCCGTTAGTGGGAGGTGAAACCAATCAGATGCCGGGTTACAGTGCCATTCCGGTAATAGCCGATGCCTATCTGAAGGGTTTCCGTGGTTTCGACCCCGAACGGGCTTTGAAGTATATGGTTGCTTCAGCTACTTGCGACAAGCAGCGGGGTGTCCCCTACGTGATGGAGAAAGGCTGGATACCTTGTGACAAGATGCCCGAAGCCACTTCCATTGCCATGGAATATGCCGTAGGCGATTGGGGTCTGGCCATGATGGCTCAAAAGATGGGCAAAGAAGATATATATAATACTTTTTGGAAGCGTGGGCACTACTACGAACAGTATTTTGACAAGAGCATCAACTTCATCCGTCCGAAGATGAACGACGGCAGTTGGCGTGCTCCTTACGATCCTTTCCTGTCTATTCACGGATGGGGTGATTTCTGTGAGGGCAATGGCTGGCATTACACGTTCTTTGTGCCGCAGCATCCTGAAGGTCTCATCAGTCTGATGGGTGGCGACGACCGCTTCGTCAGTAAGTTGGACTCGCTCTTTGTGGCCGAAGGTGATATGGGTGAGCAGGCTTCGGCCGACATCAGCGGACTGATAGGCATGTATGCCCACGGCAACGAACCCAGTCATCACGTGGCTTACCTCTATGTTTATGCCGGTCAGCAGTGGAAGACGGCTGAAAAAGTCAGTTACATTCAGCACAATTTTTATACCGATCGTCCCGATGGCATCATCGGCAATGAGGATTGCGGTCAGATGTCAGCCTGGCATGTATTGTCTGCTTTAGGATTCTATCAGGTCAATCCGTCTCACGGAGTGTATGTCTTCGGAAGTCCACTTTTCGAAAAAGTTACCGTTAACCTGCCGGAAGGAAAGACATTTACGATCGAGGCTCCGGCCGTCAGCAAGGACAACAAGTACATCCAGTCCGTCCGACTGAATGGTGAGTCCTATTCGAAAAGCTATATCACGTACGAAGATATTATGAAAGGCGGTACGCTGACCTTCGAGATGGGCAATAAACCGAATAAACAGTTTGGCGCTGCTCCGGCGGACCGTCCCCGTTCCTATTAGTTTATATGATTTATAGTCAAAAGTAAGTGAAATGCGAAAAATCATTCAAAAAATAGTATCTTTGC
>CABROZ010000108.1 GCA_902472795.1 uncultured Bacteroides sp.
GAAACACTTGCACGGCTCGCGAGCCACACTTGTACCGCTCGCGAGCCGTGCAAGCATTCCACAGGAGCCATACAAGTGTCGCTCCCCGCGGGCTCGTCCCCCTCCATCCTCCGCCTTCTCCCCATAAAAAACTCCGTGAAAACTCTGTGTCCGCTGGGATGTTCTTCTTTCACCTTTCAACGTAAGCAACTATCCATCAACGGTTTGCGTTGAAACGTGAAATTGAAAACGACTTGCGAAACTTAAAACAGGATATATACAATGCGGGTGGGTCAAAATAAAGGTACCACTTTCATTTTGACCCACCCGCAAAAAGAGACCGGATTCAGCGCTTGCCGTACATCCGTTCGTAATAGTTCTGATAGTCGCCGCTGGTTACTTCTTCAACCCAGGCCTGATTGTTCAGATACCATTCGATGGTCTTCACAATACCGACTTCGAACTTCGTTTCAGGATACCAGCCCAAAGCATTGGTAATCTTGGTGGGATCGATGGCGTAACGCTGGTCGTGCCCCAGACGGTCCTTAACAAAAGTAATCAGGTCTTCGTTGATCCAGCTGATGTCAATCTGACCGTCGGCGCCCTTCACCTGTTTCTTCAATACCTGGCGGTATTCGGGCTTCTCGGTCATCAGGCGATGGATGGTGGCGATGGTCAGCTTCACAATCTCCAGATTGGTCTTTTCGTTGTGGCCGCCTACATTATAGACTTCACCATCGACGCCTTTGCGCACCACGAGGTCGATGGCCTTGCAATGGTCTTCCACGTAGAGCCAGTCGCGCACGTTGCTTCCGTCACCATAGACAGGTAGCTTCTTGCCTTCAAGGATATTCTTGATAATCAACGGAATCAGTTTTTCGGGGAAGTGATACGGACCGTAATTGTTGGAGCAGCGGGTGATGGTCACCGGCATCTTGTAAGTATCGTGATAAGCCATCACCACCAAGTCGGCACTGGTCTTGCTGGCACTGTACGGACTGTGCGGACAGAGAGGAGTGGTTTCGGTGAAATAGCCTTCGGCTCCCAACGAACCATATACCTCGTCAGTCGATACCTGATGATAGCGCACACCCTTGCGCCAGGTGGGATAGCCAAACTCGTCCTTGCCGGTCACCCAGGCACGGCGGGCAGCATCCAGCAGGTTCTGCGTACCCAGAATGTTGGTTTGCAGGAACAATTGCGGATTTTCGATGCTGCGGTCCACGTGGCTCTCGGCAGCGAAGTTCACTACATAATCGAATTTGTATTCGGCAAACAGACGGTCGGCCAACTGGCGGTCGCAAATGTCGCCTTTCACAAAGAAGCAGCGCTCGTTGTCGATGTCAGCTGCAATGGTACCCAAGTTTCCGGCATAAGTCAACGCATCCAGAATGACAACTTTGATGTCGTTGTGCTTAGCCAGAATATATTTAATGTAATTTGCTCCGATAAACCCGGCAGCACCGGTTACAAGATATGTCTTCATTTTATGAATGAAAAATTAATAATGAATATAAGTATTTAGTTCCTTCGTTTTCGAGTCTGTAAGTTCATCAGTTACTGTTCCACATTACTTCATAAACCTACGCACTTGCCAACTCCCCCCTCTCCCTGGGAGAGGGGCCGGGGTGAGGCTTTACCTGTGCGACTCTGCCAATTCCATCAGATATTTGCCGTACTCCGTCTTGCCCAGCTGCTCTCCCAGATGATAGAGCTGATCTACATTGATCCAACCCTTACGCCATGCAATCTCCTCGATGCAGCTTACGCGGAAGCCCTGACGGTTCTGAATGGTAGCTACGAAATTGCTTGCTTCGAGCAGGCTGTCGCAATTGCCGGTATCGAGCCAGGCAAAACCACGTCCGAAGAGTTCCACACGCAACGTACCTTCTTCGAGATAGAGACGGTTCAAATCGGTAATCTCGTATTCGCCACGGGCCGAAGGCTTCAGGCTCGCTGCCTTCTCGGTAACGGTAGCGTCGTAAAAGTAAAGACCGGGAACGGCATAGTTGCTTTTGGGCACTGCCGGCTTTTCTTCAAGAGAAATCGCTTTGCCGTCGGCATCGAACTCGACAACCCCATACGCACGCGGATCTTTCACATAATAACCGAAGATGCAGGCACCCTTCTCAATGGAAGCAGCACGCTTCAGCATGGCCGAAAAGCCCTGACCATAGAACATGTTATCGCCCAGAATCAGACAACCCGGTTCGCCATTCAGAAAATCGGCTCCCAGCACAAAAGCCTGTGCCAGTCCGTTGGGCTGCTCCTGTATCTTATAAGAAAAGGACATTCCCAGTTCCTCGCCTGTACCCAGCAAGTCGCGGAACATCGGCAAATCGCGCGGAGTAGAAATAATCAGTACCTCACGAATACCGGCTAACATCAATGTAGAGAGAGGATAGTAGATCATAGGTTTGTCATAAACAGGCATAATCTGCTTGGAAATGGCCTTTGACAACGGATAAAGACGAGTGGCACTGCCACCGGCAAGAATAATTCCTTTCATATTTCAGTTCTTAGGTTTTATAAATATCAACGGGAGAATAAAATAAGAAGGAGGACAAAGCCCCACGGCTCTTGGTGCTATTCAAGACGCAAAGGTAACGAAATTTAGTTGGAGGACAAAATTAAAAGATTAAAAAAATCGACCATCTAATAATGGATTACGACAGAAGAAAGATAGAATAAATCATGCTTTTTTGTTAAAATCCGCTTCAACCCTCAAAAGTATGTTATAAAACACAAGCTTTTCTACAGAAGATTTGCAGGTTACAGAAAAGGCCGTACCTTTGCAATGTGTTTTTCATAGTATTAGATTTAAGGTTAACAAAGATTGGAGTACGGCGGTACTCCTTTTTTTATGCCCGTACCCGAAGGCAGACACCCCGCACACACCGCCACCCCACTACTTCCGGTCTGCCAGTTCGATGACTTCCAAATCGCGGAACGTACCATTGTCTATCACAAAACGCACCAACGTACGCACTTTGTGAAACCCGCTGATGCCTGCCGCTCCCGGATTGATGTGGAGCAGATCGAGCGTCTTGTCATACTTCACTTTCAGAATATGCGAATGTCCGCTGACGAACAGCTTGGGCGGATGAACCAGTATGCTGCCCCGTATGGAAGGATCGTACTTGCCGGGGTAACCGCCGATATGTTTCATCAGCACTTCCGCCCCCTCGACCGTAAAGCGCAATGTCTGCGGATAAAGCCGGCGGATGTCCTGCCCGTCAATGTTTCCATACACAGCCCGGAAGGGACGGAAAGCAGCCAACTTCTGTGCCACCTCCAACGAACCGATGTCGCCGGCATGCCAGATTTCGTCGCACGGTTCAAAGTACTGCAGATACCGCTCATCCCAATAAGCATGGGTATCCGATAATAAACCTATTTTCACCATAGTTTCTTTGTTTATTAGACAAAGGTAGCTATTTTTGTATAAAACTTAAAGCTCATGGAAAACAGATATTTCAAGCGCGACATCAGTTGGCTGTCATTCAACTATCGCGTACTGCTCGAAGCCGAGGACGACAGTCTGCCCCTCTACGAACGCATCAATTTCATTTCCATCTATTCGTCCAACTTAGAAGAGTTCTACAAAATACGTGTGGCCGACCACAAAGCCATTGCCTCCGGAGTCACCCTAAGCGACGAAGAGAGCAAACAGTCGGCAACCGAATTAGTAGAAGAAATCAACCGGGAAGTCAACCGCCAATTAGAAGAACGTATCCGCATCTATGAGAAAAAGATTCTGCCCGCACTGAAGAAGAACCACATCATATTCTACCAAAGCCGTAACGTAGAGCCTTTCCACCAGGACTTCGTACGCCGCTTCTTCCGCGAAGAGATATTCCCCTACTTAGCTCCGGTGCCCGTGAGCAAAGACAAAGTCATCTCCTTCCTGCGCGACAACCGCCTGTATCTGGCCGTCCGCCTGTTTCCCAAGCACGCTCCTGCCCAACCCGAATATTTCGTCATGAAACTGCCCTACAGCAAGGTGCCGCGCTTCATCGAACTGCCACGTCAGGGCAACGACTATTACCTGATGTTCATCGAAGACATCATCAAGGCGAACATCGACACCATCTTCCCCGGCTACAACGTGGACAGCAGCTACTGCATCAAGATATCACGCGATGCCGACATCCTGATAGACGATACGGCCAATACGTCGGAGATCATCGAACAGGTGAAGACCAAGATCAAAAAACGCAAGATAGGAGCCGTATGCCGTTTCGTCTATGACCGTGCCATGCCGCAGGACTTCCTGGACTTTCTGATAGACGCCTACCGCATCGACCGGAACGAATTAGTGCCGGGCGACAAGCATCTGAATATGGAAGACCTGAATCACCTGCCCAACCCCAACAAGAAACTGCTTCCCATCCGAAAGCCTCAGCCCATGAAGCTGACCTGCCTGGACGAACGCGAATCCATCTTCCACTATATCGAAAAGAAAGACCTGCTGCTGCACTACCCCTATCATGCTTTCGACCACTTCATCCACTTTCTGTACGAAGCCGTACACGAACCGACCGTACGCGAAATCATGGTGACGCAATACCGCGTAGCAGAAAACTCCAACGTCATCAACACTCTGATAGCCGCGGCACAGAACGGGAAGAAAGTCACCGTCTTCGTTGAACTGAAAGCCCGTTTCGATGAAGAGAACAACCTGGCTACCGCCGAAATGATGCAGAATGCCGGCATCAACATCATCTACAGCATACCCAAGCTGAAAGTGCATGCCAAAGTGGCCCTTGTGCTGAGGCGCGACCCTCAGGGGCACAAAATGACAAGCTATGCCTACATCAGCACAGGCAACTTCAACGAAAAGACCGCGACCCTGTATGCCGACAGCGGCCTCTTCACCAGCAACCCCCGATTAGTCAATGACCTGCACAACCTGTTCCGCACCCTGCAAGGGAAAAAACAGCACCCGAAGTTCAACCTGCTGCTTGTGGCACAGTTCAACCTCATCCCCGAACTGAACCGGCTTATCGACCACGAGATAGAACTGGCCAAGCACGGCAAAGGAGGACGCATCATCCTGAAGATGAACGCCCTGCAAGACCCGGCCATGATAGACCGCCTGTACGAAGCCTCGCAAGCCGGCGTCGAGATAGACCTCATCGTGCGCGGCATCTGCTGCCTCATCCCCGGACAGGAATACAGCCGCCACATACGCATCACCCGCATCGTCGATACCTTCCTGGAGCATGCCCGCATCTGGTACTTCGGCAACGGCGGAAAGCCCAAACTGTTCCTGGGTTCGCCCGACTGGATGCGCCGCAACCTGTACCGCCGCATCGAAGCCGTCACTCCGATACTGGACCCCGACCTGAAACAGGAACTGACGGACCTGCTCTCCATACAGCTGTCGGACAAACGGAAAGCCTGTTTTGTCGATGACAAACTGCGCAACTGCTGGAAATCGCCCCACCCGCAAAAGGAGAAGATACGTTCGCAATACACTTTCTATGAATACTTAAAGGACAAATTGTAACACGGTTGTAATATGTATGACATTTCCATGCAACAAAAATGCCGTTTCTTTGCGGCCAAATAAAATACAATAGTTCATGGAAACAATTTATCTGTGTATCGTCATCTTCCTGTTCGTCCTTGCGATATTCGACCTTATCGTGGGAGTCAGCAATGACGCAGTCAATTTTCTTCAGTCGGCCGTAGGAGCCAAGGCAGCTTCTTTCAAAACAATTGTATTCATAGCTGCCATCGGAGTCTTCATCGGCGCTTCACTCAGTAACGGCATGATGGACATTGCACGGCACGGCATCTACCAGCCGGAACATTTCTATTTTGCCGAAATCATGTGTATCCTGCTGGCGGTCATGCTGACCGACGTCGTACTGCTGGACGTGTTCAACAGCATGGGACTTCCTACTTCCACAACCGTATCAATGGTATTCGAACTGTTGGGAGGCACGTTTGCACTGGCTCTTATCAAAGTTTACAGCGACGATTCGCTCGGCTTGGGCGACCTTATCAACACAGACAAGGCCCTGTCCGTCATCATGGCTATCTTCGTATCGGTAGCCATTGCATTCTTCTTCGGTATGCTGGTGCAGTGGCTGGCCCGTATCATCTTCTCCTTCAACTACAAAAAACACATGAAGTACAGCATTGCACTGTTCGGTGGTGTAGCAGCCACTTCCATCATTTACTTCATGCTGATAAAGGGTCTGAAAGACAGTTCGTTCATGACATCCGAATACAAGCACTGGATACAGGAGAACACCGGCATGCTGATCGCCGTATTCTTTGTTTTCTTCACCATCCTGATGCAGATACTTCACTGGCTTAAAGTGAACATATTCAAGGTTGTGGTACTGATGGGAACCTTCGCCCTGGCACTGGCCTTTGCCGGCAACGACTTGGTAAACTTCATCGGTGTGCCCCTGGCAGGTTATTCTTCCTTCATGGACTATACGGCCAACAGCGCAGGAGCAGGAGCCGACAGCTTCCTGATGACATCGCTGCTGGGTCCGGCAAAAACGCCTTGGTACTTCCTGTTTGCAGCCGGAGCCGTTATGGTATATGCTCTTTGCACTTCCAAAAAGGCCCATAACGTTATCAAGACTTCCGTTGACCTGGCCCGACAGGACGAAGGCGAAGAAAGCTTCGGCAGCACTCCGATAGCCCGTACACTGGTACGCTTCAGCTTAGCCATGTCCAACGGAATATCCAAAATCGTTCCCGAAAGCACCAAACGATGGATTGACACCCGCTTCCGGAAAGACGAAGCCATCATAGCCGACGGCGCCGCTTTCGACTTGGTGCGCGCCTCTGTCAACCTGGTTCTTGCCGGCTTGCTGATTGCTCTGGGTACTTCGCTGAAGTTGCCGCTCTCCACCACATACGTTACTTTCATGGTAGCCATGGGTACTTCGCTGGCCGACCGTGCCTGGGGACGCGACTCTGCCGTATTCCGCATTACGGGCGTGCTAAGCGTCATCGGCGGCTGGTTCATCACGGCAGGTGCCGCATTCACCATCTGTTTCTTTGTGGCCCTCCTGATTCACTTCGGCGGATCGATTGCCATCATCGTTCTCATTGCACTGGCGGTATTCATGCTTATCCGCAGTCAGGTGATGTACAAGAAACGCAAAGCCAAAGAAAAAGTCAACGAAACCCTGAAGCAGTTGCTTCAAAGTTCGGACAGTGCCGAAGTCATGGAGCTGCTCCGCAAACATACCCGCCAGGAACTGACCAAAGTTCTGGAGTTTGCAGAAGAGAACTACGAACGTACGGTGACTTCCTTCCTGCACGAAAACCTCCGCGGACTGCGCCGTTCCATGGGTTCCGTGAAGTTTGAGAAACAACTCATCAAGCAGATGAAACGTACCGGAACACTGGCCATGAGCCACCTCGACAACAACACCATCCTCGAAAAAGGATTGTACTACTATCAGGGCAACGACTTTGCCAGCGAACTGGTCTATAGCATCGGCC
>CABROZ010000109.1 GCA_902472795.1 uncultured Bacteroides sp.
GGTGGGGTCCATGAAATAACCCAAGAACTCGTCAATGAACTCCTGCGTCATGGCACGGGCTTTCATGTAGGCTTTCATGTTTATGTCGGGCACTTGGAAACCCAGGTCTTTCAGCATGGCCTGCACGGAGATGATGTCCGGATGAACCTTGCCCCACGACATGGGTTCCATCGCCACATCGATGATGTCGGCACCGTTCTCACAGACTTCGAGAATGGAAGCCATGGAAAGTCCGGGACCGCTATGCCCGTGGTATTGTATCAGCACATCGGGGTGCTTCTCCTTAATGGTTCTGACAAGCTGTCCCAGCATACCCGGACGTCCGATGCCCGCCATATCCTTCAAGCAGATTTCAGGTGCCCCGGCTTCAATCAACCGGTCGGCAATACTGGCATAGTATTCCACCGTATGGACGGGAGAATACGTGATGCAGAGCGTAGCCTGCGGTATCATGCCCGCTTCCAGAGCATATTTGATAGAAGGAATTATATTCCGCGTCTCGTTCAATCCGCAGAAGATACGGGTAATGTCCACACCCTGGGCATGCTTCACCTTGTACATCAGCCGGCGCACATCTGCCGGAACGGGATACATGCGCAGTGCATTTAGCCCGCGGTCGAGCATATGCGTCTGTATGCCTGCTTCCCTAAAAGGTGCGGTAAAGGCGCGTACAGCCTTGTTGGGATTTTCACCATACAGAAGGTTTACCTGCTCAAAAGCTCCTCCGTTTGTTTCAACGCGTGCAAAACAACCCATTTCAACTATCAACGGAGCAATACGTACCAACTGGTCTACCCGGGGTTGATACTTACCGGACGACTGCCACATGTCCCGATAAACAAGACTGAATTTAATTTCCTTTTTCATCATAGTCAATAATAAGAGATTTTCCTTCGGTTAACTTAACATATACAAATATAAAGGATTATTCTGACATATAGTCAAGAATAACCCTTAAAAATTCATCAGAAGCAATATGTTATATATCATATTGCTACTATCAAATTATTATCAGATGAAATCTTTCAATTCATCCTGCAACTTCTGGCGCGTAAAGAAGATGCGGCTTTTCACCGTTCCGAGCGGAAGGCCGAGGCGTTCGGCAATCTCGCGGTACTTGAAACCGGACACATGCATGGAGAAAGGGACTTTATAGTCGCGTGGAAGGGCATTGACGATGCGATGCATTTCTTTCAGGTCGTAGGCACCCTCGGTACTGGCAAAACCAGAGTCCTGGGGCATGCTGAGGTGATACTGATTGTCCGTCTGGTCCACAAAAGTCTGTTCGCGAACTATTTTCCGGTAATTATTGATAAAGATGTTGCGCATAATGGTATACATCCAACCTCTGAAATTGGTGTCGGGTTCAAATTTGTCTTCGTTATCCAAAGCCTTGAGAGATGTCTCTTGCAACAAATCATTCGCTTCTTCCCGGTCGGCTGTCAACTTGTATGCAAAGCGAAGCAGTTCTTCTTGCACTGCAAGCAAATCTTTTCTAAAACTGTAAGTATTCATACTTTGCTCAATTTTTAAATAGTTAATAATGGTTTAGGTTTTACGATTGCAAGTATAAGGAAGATTTGAAGCCCCGGGGGACGGAATACGGTTTTTATTAGGGGTGAAAACTATCATTTGACAGTTTACACCCCCTCTCTGATAGTTTACGGGTGATATTATATACTGAAAACCATCATTTTTCCGAAGATTTCGTAAATGTTACGTGATTTTTTTATAGCTTTGCCTACATATAGGAAAACACTTTTATTACATAAAAACACTTTATTTTATGAAATCATTTCAATTTAAGTCACTTCTTCTGCTGGCTGCCCTCATCATTTCCCTGCCCTCCTTCGGACAAGGACTGAAGGCGTTCAAGCTGAAGAACGGTCTTTCCGTATATATATGGGAAGATGAATCCAAATCGGACGTGTTCGGACTGGTAGGCGTACGTGCCGGTTCCATCAACGACCCCGAAGAGTACACGGGACTTGCACACTACCTGGAGCACGTCATGTTTAAAGGAACAGACAAGATAGGCGCGCTGAACTGGACGGAAGAAGAACCGATCTACAAGGAAATCATCGCCAAGTACGACCAGATGGCCGAAGAAGCCGACCCGGCAAAAAAAGAAGCCATCAGCAAGGAAATCAATGAGCTGACCGTCAAAGCTGGAAAATTGGGACTTCCCAACGAATACTCCAACCTGATGGAAAGCATGGGTGCCAAAGGGGTGAATGCAGGCACCTACTATGACTGGACCTTCTATCACAGCTCCTTCCCTGCCTATCAGATAAACAAATGGCTGGAAATCTCCTCACAACGTTTCCTGCATCCCGTATTCCGTTCCTTCCAGTCGGAGCTGGAAAACGTGTACGAAGAATATAACCGTTCACAAGATGACCAGGGACGTGCACAGAACCAGTTCGTGATGGAGAAAGCTTTTGAGGGACATCCTTACTCCCGTTCCATCATCGGCCTGCCCGAACATTTGAAGAATCCCCGCCTGAGCAAGCTGATTGAATTTTACGAACAATGGTATGTCCCCGAAAACATGGTACTGGTACTCGTAGGAAACATCAAAGCCCAACAAATCAGCGGACGCATCAATGCCGCCTTCGGACGTCTGGCTGCCAAGCCCGCACCCGAGCGCAAGGTCTACCAGAACCTCGAAATAAAGGGCCGCAAACAGTATTCGGCTAAAGTAGGATTCTACCCGCAAGTGGCAATGGTATTCAATGGAGTACCTGCCGGACATCCCGACGAAGACGCTCTGGACATCGCCCTGGCACTGCTGAACAACAACAGTCAGACCGGAACTATGGACAAGCTGGTACTGGACGGTGAACTGACCAGCGCCGGAGCCTACACCCGTACTTTCCGCGAACAAGGACGCGCCATCGTAGCGGCCATTCCCCTCTACGACGAAAACCAGCGCCGTTTCGAGTCGACCAAGAGCGCCGAAAAGAAAGCCTTGAAAGCCATCCAGCAAATCGCCAACGGAGAATTCGAGGACTGGAAAATTGATGCCATCAAAGCCGAGAAATGCCGCCAGTTCGACCTGGAAATGGAGTCGAACGAGGACAAGGCCATGATACTGATGAACGCCTTCTACAACGAGCAGGACTTGGGCGACATACTCAATTACAAGGACAAGATTATGGCCATCACCACTGACGACATCAAGCGAGTAGCCAAGAAATATCTGTCAGACAATTACCTGGCCCTATATATCGAAAAAGGAAAGCCTGACAAGAACGCCAAGATTGAGAAGCCGGGTTACAAACCCGTAGAACCTCCGATAGGAAAAGAATCGCTCTATGCAACACAATTCAAAAACCTGCCCATCGGACAGATGGAGGAGAAATTCGCAGACTACGGCGAAGTGCAAATCAAGCAACTGAACGACCGTTCAAAGATGTACTACACACCCAACAAGGAGAATAACGTATTCCAGTTGGTTGTACAATACGGAGCCGGTGAACGCGAATTCCCAAAACTTGGCTATGCCGCCCAGTTGATGAACAACGCAGGCATCATGGGGGCCTACGAACCGCAAGAGTTGAAAGAAGAACTCAGCAAGCTGAACGCAACCTGCCACGTGACAGCCGATGATGACAACCTCTACATCATCATGGAGGGCTACGAAGCCACCCTGCCGCAAGCCTGCCAGCTACTTTCACGCCAGATTTTGATGCCAAAACTGGACGAAAAGCAACTGGCACGTCTGAAAGGTTCGGCAATGGGTATGCGCCAGCAGCGCAAAGACAACGTCAGCATCCTGAACGAAGCACTGCGGCAGTACATGCTCTACGGAGAGAAATCAGACTACATCAAGGAACTGACCGACAAGGAGATTTACGAATTACAGATTTCAGAACTGACGGGCGACATCAACCGCGCCTCCAACTACGAGGCAAAGGTGTTCTTCACCGGAACACTCCCCTTCGACCAAGTATACGATATCCTGAGCAAGAACCTCCCATTGGTGGCCAACGAACGCCCGTCCAACTCCCCACAGGCAAAGGACATGATGCCGGTGACCGAAAACACCGTCTACTTCCTGCCTAACAACGATGCAGAACAAGCCCAAATCCACCTCTACATCCCGATGCAGAAGGCTGACAAAAAGGACGACGTGCTGCGTAGCGCATTCAACCAATACTTCGGTCTTGACTTCACCGGCATCGTTCTGAACGAAATCCGCGAAAAACGCTCCATGGCCTATACAGCCTACGCATTCGTCGGCACGCAAGGCATAGCCGGAAAAGCAAGCTATCTGCGCGGCTACATCGGTACCCAGAACGACAAGGCAAACGATGCATTGGACGTACTGATGGGTCTCGTCAACGACATGCCGAAAAATCCGGAACGTATCGACAACATCAAGAGCTACCTCCGCCAAGCCATGCTGACCAGTCACCCCAGCTTCCGCAACAAAGCCATGGAACTGGTAGACTTGGGCTACAGAGGCTACACAGACGACCCAGCAAAGGAAAACCTGCCGAAAGTAGATGCACTGACCTTTGACGACATCGTGAAATTCTACGAAGAGAACATCAAAGACAAACCTTACTGCATTTCCATCATGGGCAACCCAAAGAACATTGACCTGAAGCGACTGGAAAAATTCGGCAAGGTAGTGAAACTGAACGAACGCAAACTTTTCAACACGAAGGATGCATTGTTCTAACCTTGTTTTATCCCCTTAGCAATCCCATCCTCTTTCCCCCTTATCAGGGGAACGAGGAATATGAAAGATTCCCCGACATTTCGGTTCCAAATGCCGGGGAATCTTATTTTTAACACCTGAAGTTCTTTTGCACATTGCCCGGAATTTCACCGGAAAATCCCTGAGATTCTCAGACAGCAGATAACGGACTACCCTTCCTGCTCCTCTTCATTGCCCGAAAGGATAGGCAGGCAAATCCTATACTTCACCGCCAGTATGCGGGTAACGAACACCGTCACACCGCCCACAATCTGACACACGAAAGACTCCATCCCCAGAAGATGGCACATCCAGTAGAAGGTTCCTCCCACCACACAAGCCATCGCATAAATCTCCTTCCGGAATATCAGCGGAATTTCGTTAATGAATACGTCACGTATCACACCTCCCGCAGCCCCGGTGATGCTGCCCATAATGATGGCCACCCAGAAGGGATAGCCCAGCGCGATGCTCTTGCCCACGCCGACCACCGTGAACAGTGCCAGGCCGATACTGTCGAATATGAAGAACGTATTGTGCAGATGGATGAGATGTTTACCGAAGAGGATGACCCACAACAAGGCCAGTCCGGTACAAATCAAGTAAATGGGATCCGTCATCCAGCCCGGGGTGACGTCCAGCAACAGGTCGCGTATCGTACCGCCGCCAATGGCCGTCACAAAACCCACCACATACGCTCCAAACCAGTCGAACCGCTTGGCCGAGGCCAGGCGTATGCCACTGATGGCAAAGGCAAATGTGCCAATGAAATCGAGTATCTGAACAAATGTTGGCATTGTCATACTGAAATTAAGAATGAATAATTAAAACACTGCTATTTTCAAGAAGTACTCAAAATAATAGGCAAAGTAACAAATAATTTCCCTAAGAAAACGTATTTTTGTCGTATCATTTTTCACCAACTACGACAATGAGAATAACAATCGTATCGGGCGCACGCCCCAACTTCATGAAAATAGCCCCCATCTGCCGCGCCATCGACGCCGCCAGAGAGGCAGGAAAGAACATCTCCTACCGCATCGTCTACACCGGTCCGCAGGATGACACCAGCCTGGATGCCTCGCTCTTCTCCGACCTTTCCATGAGGAAACCGGATGCCTACCTCGGTGTCACCGGACACAACCACTCGCAGGTGGCAGCCTCCATCATGCTCGCCTTCGAGCGGGAGTTGGACGGGCATCCGGCACAAGTCGTACTGGTGGTAGATGACATGACCGCCACTATGAGCTGCTCCATCGTCGCCAAGAAGCGCGGACTGAAGGTGGCGCACGTCATAGCCGGCACACGCTCTTTCGACATGAACATGCCCCGCGAGGTGAACCGCACCATCGTGGACGCCATTTCCGACTATCTCTTCACCGCCGGCATGGTGGCCAACCGCAACCTCAACCAGGAGGGCATGATACCCGAATATATCCACTACGTGGGCAACATACTGATTGACACCATCCGTTTCAACCGCCACCGCCTGGTGCAGCCCATGTGGTTCTCCAGCCTCGGCCTGCGGAAAGGGAACTACCTGCTGCTCACCCTCAACCGCCGCGACCTGCTGGAGAAGAAAGCCGTACTGCACTCCCTGCTCCAGACCGTCATCGAGAAGGCCGGCGGCATGCCTATCGTCGCCCCGCTACACCCCTACGTGCAAAAGGCGGTGAAGTCGCTGGAAGTGAATGCTCCCAACCTGCACATCCTGCCTCCGCAGAGTTACCTGCACTTCGGATTCCTCATCAACCAGGCACGGGGCATCGTCACCGACTCGGGAAACATCGCCGAAGAAGCTACCTTCCTCGACGTCCCCTGCATCACCCTCAATACCTATGCCGAGCATCCCGAAACCTGGCGCATCGGTACCAACGAGCTGGTAGGCGAAAATTCCTTCGCTCTCTCCGCCTCGCTCGACAAGCTGCTGCACGGAGAATGGAAGCACACCACCCTGCCCGACCGCTGGGACGGACGAACGGCGGAACGCATCGTACAGACACTACTGAACGGCAACAATTCATAATCCTCCATAAACTCTATCCCAAGCTTGCAAACGTCTATCCCAAACCTACGGACGCTTATCCCAAGCTTGGGTCTTTCTATCCCAAGGCTTGGGATAGAACTTTATCCATACGTTGTGCAACTTTATCCTTTATATCCGGCAACTTTTCTATAAGGCTTCTGTACGTTTTTTATCTGTATCCGGTAAACAAGACATACGACTTTCACGTTCATTTAACCATATCTCCCGTTTCTTTAGTCTATATTTGCTTCTTGATTAACCTTAATTTGTTAACTTTGCGCCCGAATTATCTGTAACTTATGAAGCAAAGATATACAATTTACGCCCTTTTCCTGCTGTCACTGTTCGTCTCCATCAGCGCATCCGCCCAGATAAAGGGTGTCATCACAGACTCCCTCACGAACGAACCGCTGATGTACATCACCGTACAGTATGAAGGGAAAGGTGTAGGCGGCATCTCCAACGCAAACGGTGAATACCAGGTGGAAACCCGCAAAGGCTGGGATGAGCTGACGTTCTCCGCCGTAGGCTATATCACCAAGAAAGTAAAACTGAAACCCGGCACCCGGGTGCTGAACGTCAAACTGCAATCGGATGACATCATGCTCTCCGAGGT
>CABROZ010000110.1 GCA_902472795.1 uncultured Bacteroides sp.
TTAGGCCGAATGCTATGTCGAGATGGCAGTTGCCGGGCTTTTATAAAATATTTGTTTGGATTGTTTCTTTTTTATCGGAGAAGTTTCGATATTTGTCTTTTAAAGCTTCTGTAAGTTGCATGTAATCAGAATTTGTTTGCATGTTGGCTTTGGTGTCTGTTGTGCGATTGCGTAATAGAAAATTTATTGATTTGACATAATATAAATATAGGAATGGAAAGAATCGAAGTGACCGATGCAGCTCTGCGTCAGGCTGCGGCCGAGGGGATGGACGCATTTATCCAGGTCTTTACTGATGCCTATCGCAAGGCGATTGGCGATGAACTTACGGCCGAAACGATGCCGTTGCTGACAGGCGAGCAGCATACGCTGTTGGCGTATCAGATTTTTCGCGACGAACTGATGGACGGGGGGTTTTGTCAATTGATACAGAATGGTTATGGTGGATATATTTTCGTGAATCCTTTTGCCAAAGCAATGCGTCTTTGGGGATTGGGCGATTTAAGTAAGATTGTATATGCTGCCAAGAAGATTTATGATGCCCATCGCGAAGACTTGGAACGTGAGCGTACGGACGATGAATTTATGGCCATGTATGAAGATTATGAGGCTTTCGACGATCTGGAGGATGAGTTTGTGGAGCGGGAAGAGGAATTTACCGCTCAAGTAGCTGCTTATGTCGATGAGCATTTGGAGGAGTTTGCCAAGATTGTATAGGAGTGGACCGTCTGCTTTTGCTATATGGGAAAATAGAGCCGGAAACGACGTTCGAATACTGAATATTTGTTAATATAGGAATACTTTGTGCAGTATTCTGCTTAAATTTTCATTTAACCTTAAAAACAATGAAAAAATGAAGAGAGTCGTTCGTAACTTCATTCTTTTATCTAATTTTGCAAACCAAATTATTTATAAATTGAAATGAAACAACTAAAATTTTTTGCGGTAGCCCTTACGATGTTGATGGGCATCTCGTTGACTTCTTGTTTTAATGATGATGACAATACGTTGCAGACAGGTATCTACATGGCTAAAGTCCAGTCTTCGTATTTGGGGTTAGGTTATACGTTTAAGACCGGAGATGGTCTGACGATAACCCCTACTACAAGTTCTATCTCTTCTTTGGAAGCAAACGGCTTGAAATTGTCAAGCATGGTAGGACATCTTGTTCAGCTTTGGTTCACCTATGATACTGCAGTGCAGCAGATTACATCTGAGACAAAGGAAGTGAATGATGTTGATGTGTATGGCATCGTTGATTTGGATAATCCGCTTGAGGTTGTTTACGAAGAAGGGGCAAGCAACGATTCGATTGAAAATGCACCTATTATTTCGTTAGGAGATGTATCTAATATGTATAAGCCGGCCATGTACGATGAAACCACTTTGCTGCTTCCTGTTAATTATTACATTAATTCCAAATATCATAATTTTACGTTGGTGAATTATCCGGAAAAAAATACCGGATCGACAATGAGACTGTATTTGCGTCATAATACGAACGGTGATGTTGTAAATACTGGCAATTATGAAGCTTATAACATAGTAAATTCAGGTGGCATCATTAGTTTGTATTATCATGCCTACGATTTGACTACAGCTTTGCAAGCATTTGGAAGCACCAGACCGGCTGCAATTGAAATTGTTTATAAGCAGAATTCAAATTCTGTAAAACTGGATGATGCCGGTACAACAGAAAAGAGTTACGCATTATCTTTAATGGAAAACAATTGAATTACAAAAGTTTATTTCATACCGCACTTTTACTGATTTCCTCTCCGGCTCGTGCCTGGGAGGAAATTCGTTTGGAAGAGGATAGGCGAAAGGTGTTTACTGCCTTTGTCTATCCTATGATTGGTTTATGCGGTCTTTCCGTCTTCATAGGCTCGTTGCTGTTGAAGGGATGGGGAGGTCCCGAAAGTTTTCAGTATGCCATGACGCAATGCTGTGCGGTGGCTGTGTCGTTGTTTGGCGGTTATTTTCTGGCTGCTTACCTCATCAATGCCTTGCGAGTCCATATGTTGATGCAGGAGGACGACATTAACCTGACACGTCAGTTTGCCGGTTATGCCATGGTGGTGCCTTTTGTGCTTCAGATCATCATCGGTGTGTTACCCGATTTCAACATCATTGCCATGTTACTGCAATTCTACATCGCTTACGTGGTGTGGGAAGGTAGCCGAAGTCTGATGGAAGTGGAAGAGAAAGATCGGTTGCGCTTTACGATAGTAGCATCCATCTTGCTTATTCTTTGTCCGGCGGTCATTCAGATGCTGTTTAACAAACTGACGGTGCTGTTGAACTGATCGTTTTTTATTCGTTCTGATCTATTGTAGAAAAATGAAACAAGCTCCTATCAATATCAAAAATAAACGTGCCACGTTCGATTACGAACTGATAGATACCTATACGGCAGGTATCGTGTTGACTGGTACTGAAATCAAGTCGATCCGGATGGGAAAGGCCAGTCTGGTGGATACTTTCTGTTACTTCTCCAACGGCGAACTGTGGGTAAAGAACATGCATATAGCCGAATATTTCTACGGCTCGTACAACAATCATTCGGCACGTAGGGAGCGGAAATTGTTGCTCAACCGTAAGGAACTGGACAAATTGCAGCGAGGTTCGAAGGATCCCGGCTTTACCATCGTTCCCGTACGAATGTTCATTAATGAGAAAGGACTGGCTAAGGTTGTGGTAGCATTGGCTAAAGGTAAGAAGCAATACGACAAGCGTGAGTCGCTCCGTGAAAAGGATGACAAACGTGACATGGCGCGAATGTTTAAACGATAAGTTCAGTTGACGAGTGAAAAGCCTACAAGCTATCAGGTCTCGTGGTCTCGTTAACTTGTCAACTCGTCAACTTGTTGTCAAGTCGTCAACTCAAAAACTCAGAAACTTAAAAACTCAAGAACCATGACTTTGCAAGAGCTGGTGAACAGACGCATCCTGATTCTGGACGGCGCCATGGGCACCATGATACAACAATACAACTTAACAGAAGACGATTTTAGGGGAGAACGTTTTGCCGACCTTCCCGGACTGATGAAAGGCAACAACGACTTGTTGTGTCTGACACGTCCCGATGTGATTCAGGATATTCACCGCAAATACCTGGCAGCCGGTGCCGATATTATCGAAACCAATACCTTCAATTCTACCCGCATCAGCATGGCCGATTATCACACGCAGCATCTGGTTGACGAAATTAATCGTGCGGCGGTGAAACTGGCGCGTACACTGGCTGACGAATTTACAGCGCTGACACCCGAAAAGCCCCGTTTCGTAGCAGGATCGGTAGGCCCTACCAACAAGACTTGCTCAATGAGTCCAGATGTGAACAATCCGGCTTTTCGTTCGCTGACGTTCGACGAATTGGCCGCAGCATATACGGAGCAAATGACAGCGTTGCTGGAGAGTGGCGTGGACGCTTTGCTGATTGAGACCATTTTCGATACACTGAATGCGAAAGCTGCCCTTTTTGCAGCCCGACAGTCGATGGAGGCAACAGGTATTTCTGTGCCATTGATGCTTTCCGTCACTGTATCCGATACGGGGGGACGTACCCTGTCCGGTCAAACGTTGGATGCCTTTCTCGCTTCGGTACAACATGCTGATATATTCTCGGTAGGCCTGAATTGCTCATTTGGAGCACGTCAGCTGAAACCTTTTCTGGAGCAGCTTGCCGCACGCGCACCTTATTATATTAGTGCTTATCCCAATGCTGGGCTGCCAAATAGTTTGGGCAAGTACGACCAGTCGCCCGATGACATGGCTGGTGAGATTCAGGAATACATTGACGAAGGACTGGTGAATATCGTAGGTGGTTGCTGCGGCACGACCGATGCTTACATTGCTCGTTTTGCCGAATTGGTATCCGGTGCGCGACCTCATGTACCGGCCCAGCGTCCGCAGTATTTGTGGCTTTCGGGGTTAGAACTGCTCGAAGTGAAGCCCGAGAATAATTTCGTCAATGTAGGCGAGCGTTGCAACGTAGCAGGTTCGCGCAAGTTCCTTCGACTGATCAATGAAAAGAAGTACGAGGAAGCTCTCAGCATAGCCCGTCGTCAGGTAGAAGACGGTGCACAGGTGATCGACATTAACATGGACGACGGCCTTCTTGATGCCGAACATGAAATGACGGTCTTTTTGAATCTGATAGCTTCCGAACCCGATATTGCCCGTGTGCCGGTAATGATCGACTCATCGAAGTGGGATGTGATTCTGGCCGGACTGAAATGTCTGCAAGGAAAATCGATCGTCAACTCTATTTCCTTGAAAGAGGGGGAGGAAAAGTTTCTGGAACATGCCCGTACCATCCGTCGTTATGGAGCGGCTGTGGTGGTGATGGCATTTGACGAACAGGGACAGGCTGATACATTTGAACGGAAAATAGCCGTGTGCGATAGGGCATACCGTTTGCTGGTCGATAAGGCAGGTTTTGATCCGCACGACATCATTTTTGATCCTAATGTGCTGGCAGTGGCTACGGGAATGGAGGAACACAACAACTATGCTGTTGACTTTATCCGTGCAGCGGGATGGATCCGCAAGAACCTGCCCGGCGCACACGTCAGTGGTGGAGTCAGCAATCTTTCTTTCTCGTTTAGGGGAAACAATTATATCCGCGAGGCGATGCATGCCGTGTTTCTGTATCATGCCATTCGCGAGGGAATGGACATGGGAATTGTTAATCCGGCTACTTCTGTACTCTATACCGACATACCGGCCGATATACTGGAGCGTATCGAAGACGTTGTATTGAACCGTCGCCCTGACGCTGCCGAGCGGCTGATTGAGACAGCCGAGCGTTTGAAGGCAGAGGCTGATGCAGCCAGGAATGCCGGAGTTGCGGGGCAGTCGATCACGCATTCGCAACAGTCCTGGCGCGAAGGAACCACGGTAGAAGAGCGCTTGAAGTATGCTTTGACCAAAGGAATAGGGGATTATTTGGAAGAGGACTTGACAGAAGCTTTACAGAAATATCCTAAAGCCGTGGACATTATCGAAGGTCCGCTGATGGCAGGCATGAATCATGTCGGCGATCTGTTTGGAGCCGGCAAAATGTTTTTACCCCAGGTAGTGAAGACAGCCCGTACTATGAAAAAGGCAGTTGCCATACTGCAACCAGTTATTGAGTCGGAAAAGCAGGAAGGAACAGGTTCGGCAGGAAAGGTCTTGCTTGCCACAGTGAAGGGGGATGTGCACGACATCGGGAAGAATATCGTTTCGGTAGTCATGGCTTGCAACGGTTACGAGATTGTGGACTTGGGAGTGATGGTACCTGCCGAAATCATAGTTCAGCGTGCCGTGGAAGAGAAAGTAGATATGATTGGTTTGAGTGGGCTTATTACGCCTTCCTTGGAAGAAATGGCTCATGTGGCTGCCGAGCTGGAGAAGGCCGGCCTTGATATACCACTGATGATTGGTGGTGCTACTACTTCACAGTTGCATACGGCTTTGAAGATAGCGCCGGTCTATCATGCTCCGGTTGTCTATCTGAAGGATGCTTCACAGAATGCTACTGTGGCTGCCCGTCTGATGAATGCGGAAGCCCGGCGTGAATTGAAGGAAGAGTTGGATGAAACTTACCGTCGATTGCGCGAGAAGAATGGGGAACGGCAGGTGAAAACCGTTTCGCTGGAAGAGGCGCGTGCCAACAGACTGAAACTGTTTTAAGCCTTTCTTTCGATAAAAGATGAATAGTAAGTATTCTTGTATGACTTTTACGGCTTTTTTCTAACTCGTTTTGAGGGGGATGCTTACTTTATTTTCTTTTTGTACTGCTCGTATCGGGAGGTTACTTCGCGGACGAAGTTGTAAGTCTCGATGCCTCGGAAGTAGCCATTCTTGCAGACGGGGTCGGTGAAATATTCTTCGTTGCTTTTCAGTAGAATGTATTCTTCTACGTTGTCTTGCCAGACATACTTGTTTTTACCATATTTCTCGGCCAGTGCCATGGCATCGAGTACGTGTCCGATTCCCGAGTTGTAAGAAGCGAGTACGAATTGTGTCCGTTCTTCCTTAGGAACGTCGGCAAAGCTTTGAGCAGTGGCTGCAATGTACTTCACGGCAGCTTTGATACTTTCTTCCGGATTCTGCTCTTTGCCTGGAGGTACCCCCATGGCACGTGCGGTGGCTGGCATCAGTTGCATCAACCCTTTGGCACCTGCCCACGATACGGCGGTGGTGTCGAAGTTTGACTCCGTATAGGCTAAGGAAGCCAACAGTCGCCAGTCCCAGTCTATCTCAGGGGCATATTTTTTGAACAGTTGGTCGTAATGTGATATTTTGCCTTCACGCAATGACAGAATCGGTGAATGAGGTATGGATTTGCTGATTTCGAAATAGCGTTTCATGCTGACGGTGTAGGCGGGCGAGGTCATGTTCTCTTTGTGCCACTGGTTGGCAGCGGCAGCCAATTGAACAGAATTTTTGCGTACGGCCCACGACGATCGTTGGTCGAAACTGACGGATAGCTGGATGTTCAGGTTGGGGTAGTAGGTTTTGTTCAGTCGTGCTACATCGTTGTCGGCAATGGTGAAGGGTATTTTGCCTTGAGCAACTTGGGTAATCAGGTCTTCCATTGTGATGCTGTCGTTGGTCACTTTATGGATAAGTATTCCTCCACCCAGTTCCTTGTCGAGATTGACCAGTCGGTCGTAATGTTTTCCGGGTTTGACATATATATCTTTGCCTATCAGTTCGGTAACATCTTTCAGCGGATGTTCATTACCGTTGGTTCGTTGTACGACGACTTGATGAGTGATGATTTCCTCTCCACAGTAGGTTACGCTGTCTTTCCATTCTTTCGTGATAGGCAGGTTGTAAGCAATGAGGTCGCCTTCTCCGGCAAGCAGCTTTCTGATCAGGTCATGAGTGTTTCGGGCTACTTTTATTTTCAGTTTGACCCCCAGACTTTTTGCAAACTGTTCGCTAAGTTCGTACTGAAATCCCATGTCCTGTCCGCGGTAGTTGAAGTAGGAAGTGGAACTGTATAAGGTCAGTACCACCAGTTCTCCGCTGTCTTTTATTTGTTGCAGATCATTTTTATCTGTGTTGTCTGATGAAATACGGTTCCCTCCGCAACTCCACAGCAGGGTAAGCAGCATAAAAAACAGGCAGATGCCGACGGGCCACGGTGTGTGTTTCGGTATCGTCATGAGGGGTTAGTCTTTCAGGTGTTTTTTAATGTACATTGTCAGAATGTCGATAGCTACCTGGTTGCTGCCTCCTTCGGGGACAATGAGGTCGGCATATCGTTTGCAGGGCTCTATGAATTGCTGGTGCATGGGTTTCAGAATGCGTGTATATCGTTCCATAACGGCTTTT
>CABROZ010000111.1 GCA_902472795.1 uncultured Bacteroides sp.
CTTGCGGTTGTGCAGGTTGGCTTTCTTGGCGCGTTCGCGGGCCAGTTTGGTGACTCCGGCTATGGCTTTGCGCTCTTTTTCGGAGTCTTGTATCTTTTGCAGCATCACTTCGGCCATCAGCGGATTCTTGTGCAGGTAGTTGTCCACTTCGGTCTTGATGAAGTCGCCCACGTACTTGTTCACCGTGGGGCCGGCGGGTTTGCCTTCCTGCGGCACGGCGGGCCACATGTTGTTCGAGCCCAGTTTGGTTTTGGTCTGGCTTTCGAACATGGGTTCTTCCACGTCGATGGCGATGGCGGCCACCAGTCCGTTGCGTATGTCGGCATAGTCCATGTTCTTGTTGTAGAACTCCTTGATGGTGCGTGCCAGATGCTCTTTCAGTGCCGTCTGGTGCGTGCCGCCCTGGGTGGTGTGCTGGCCGTTGACGAAGGAGTAATACTCTTCGCCGTACTGGTTGGTGTGGGTGAAGGCTATTTCGATGTCTTCTCCTTTCAGGTGGACAATGTCGTACAGCCCTTCGCTGGTCATGTTGTCCTTCAGCAGGTCTTCCAGTCCGTGGCGCGACACGATGCGCTGACCGTTGTAGATGAAGGTCAGTCCGGTGTTGAGGTAGGTATAGTTGCGAAGCAGCGTCTCAACAAACTGGTTCTGGAAGCTGTAGCCTACGAACAGTGTGTTGTCGGGTTCGAAGAAGATGTAGGTACCGGTTTCTTCCTGGGTGTCTTCGGTTGTGTCCGACTTCAGGACGCCCCGTTCGAAGACGGCTGTCCTGACTTTGCCGTCGCGGTAGCTGCGTACTTCGAAGCGGCTGCTCAGGGCGTTGACCGCCTTGATGCCGACACCGTTCAGTCCGACGCTTTTCTTGAAGGCCTTCGAGTCGTATTTGCCGCCAGTGTTCAGCTTGCTTACGGCCTCGATGAGCTTGCCTTGCGGGATGCCTCGTCCGTAGTCGCGTACGCTGACACGCAGGTTGTCCGTAATGTTCACTTCGATTTTTTTTCCGGCGCCCATTTTGAACTCGTCGATCGAATTGTCCATTACTTCCTTCAGCAGCACGTAGATGCCGTCGTCGCTCTGGGAACCGTCGCCCAAGCGTCCGATGTACATGCCCGAGCGGACACGGATGTGCTCCATGTCGTCCAGGTGCCGTATGTTGTCGTCGGTATATTCTACCGATGCTTCTGTAAATTGCAGATTGCCGTCTTTTTCTTCTTCTTCCATGGTCTGACTATTCCCTTTCTGTCTTATTTCGCAAAAATAACGGTTTTACGGGGCATGAACAAATTTTTTTTCTTTTTTAGGGGAGTGGCTTTGGGCCTCTTCACTACGCAAAGGGCTTCTGCGGACAGCGGTCTCCTCTGGTTTCGGACAGATTCTCCCCGAGTTGTCGGGCAAAACCGCCGGGGTTTGCAGGGATGTTGCGGCGCATTTGTCGGGAAAACGCGCCGCATCTGTCCGGCCAATGCGGCGTGTTTGTTTGTCCGATGCGGGGCGCCGGCGGTCCGGACGATTGTTGTTATGTGGGACGTTGTTGTTGGTGTCGTCTCTATAACAACAACAATATCTTTATTTCTTTCTTTCTTTTTATATATATATAAAGGCGTTTTTTGTCGTTTTTTTGAGTGAATATGTGTGTAAGTTGTTTATTTTCAGCATATTCAATTGTTTTTTGAAGCTATTTTTATGCCTGTTTCGGGTTATTTTTCCTTGTTTTTTGCTGATTTTTGAGCGTTTTTTGAGCGTTTTTCTGCGAATTTTGCGTGTTTTTCAGCGAAAATTCATTGTTTTTTTCGCCAAAATTCACTCGTTTTTCATCAGAAATCATCGTTTTTTTGCCAAAAATTCATCCAGAACAGATCAACAGCGATCACTTGATTTCCTTGATGAAAGCTCTGCGACGCTTGTGCTGCTCCGTGCGGAAGTATTCCCATTGAGCCTGTACTTTCCCGTTCAGTTCGAGCTCGGGGTTGCTTTCGGCATATTCGAAGCCCAGTTGCTGATAGACGGGGATGAGGTCGGAGAACAGCAGTGCATTGACGCCCTTGTTCTGATATTCGGGCTTGACGGCCACCAGCAACAGGTCGAGCATCTTGGCACGACGTTTGAAGAACAGGGCCTTCAGCAGGTAGAACCATCCGAAAGGCAACAGGCGTCCGTGCGACTTCTGCAGAGCCTCGGACAGCGATGGCATGGAGATGCCTACGGCAATCAGTTGGTCGTCGGCATCGGTAATCAGCGTCACCATGCGCAGGTCCAGGATGGGCAGGTACATCTTGACGTACTGGTCGATCTGTCCTTGCGTCAGTGCCGAATATCCGTAAAGCGGCGTGTAGGCTTCGTTCACTAATTCGAAGATGGCTTGTCCGTAGTCGCGGGCAATTGCCTTGCTCGATGTATATTTTTTTATCTTGAGATTGTATTTACGCTGTATCAGGTCGGAGATGCGCTTGTGCTTGTCGGGGATAGCGTCCGGAATGAATATCTTGTATTCCACCCAGTCAGCATCTTTTACGAAGCCTAAGCGCTCCATGTGTTGCGGGTAGTAAGGATAGTTGTAGATGGTGGCCATGGTGCCCAACTGGTCGAAACCCTCTACCAGCATGCCTTCGGCATCCATGTCGGTGAAGCCTAAGGGACCGGTGATGTGGGTCATGCCGCGTTCCTTGCCCCACTGTTCGACGGCGTTGATCAGGGCTTCGGACACTTCGGTGTCGTCGGTGAAGTCGATCCAGCCGAAGCGCACTTCCCGCTTGTTCCACGTCTGGTTGGCACGGTTGTTGATGATGGCGGCCACACGGCCTACCAGTTGTTCGTCCTTGTAAGCCAAAAAGTATTCGGCTTCACAAAACTCGAAAGCAGCGTTCTTCTTTTTGTTGAACGTGTTCAGCATGTCGTCGTACAGGTCGGGAACGGAGTAGGGATTGTCTTTGTATAGCTCGTAGTTGAAGCGGATAAAACGCTTCATTTCCCGTTTTGTGGTAACTTTTTTTATTGTAACAGCCATGGTTGTTAAATTGGTTTGACGGTGCAAAGATACTTTTTTTTAGTGAAGAACGAAGTATGCGGGCGAAGAATGATGACAGATGCCGGTCTCATCCTGCATTGCTGATGAGCCAGGCGGTGTATCCTACATAGCAGATGATCAGTATGGCACCTTCGATGCGCGTGATGATTCGTTTGCCGAAGAATACTCCGAAAAGCCATAGCAGGATGCTGGAGCCGACGAGTACCAGCAGGTCGATGTTGTTGATGCCGGTCAGGTGCAGGGGAGTGATGGCGGCCGAACAGCCCAGGACGAAGAAGATGTTGAACAGGTTGCTGCCTACCACGTTGCCGATGGCTATTTCGGGATTCTTCTTCAGGGCGGCTACGATGCTGGTGGCCAGTTCGGGCAGCGAGGTGCCTCCGGCTACCAGTGTCAGTCCGATGACCGATTCGCTGACTCCGAGGCTGCGGGCAATGCCGCTGGCTCCGTCCACAAAGAGTTGTCCGCCGTAGATGAGTCCGGCCAGTCCGGCTACGATGTAGAGCAGCGAGCGCCACAGGGGCAGTTCCTTCACTTCGGTTTCTTCCTGCGGGGCATCGGTTCCGTTCTGTGTCTGGGGTTGTTTGGCGATGGCCAGTGTATAGCTCAGGAAGATGGCCATGAAGCACAGCAGGATGAGTCCGTCGGTGATGCTGATCACGTTATCGGCAGCTTTGTCGAGCAGCATGTCGTTGCCCATGATCAGCAGGGCCAGCGAAGCAAGTATGCAGAGGGGAATCTCCTTAAGCAGTGTGTTGCGTTGCACCACGATGGGGGCGAACATGGCTGTGCAGCCTACAATCATCAGGGCGTTGAAGATGTTGCTTCCCACCACGTTGCCAACGGCGATGTCGGCGCTGCCTTTCAGGGCGGACGATACGCTGACGGCCAGTTCGGGAGCCGAAGTTCCGAACGCCACGATGGTCAGTCCGATGACGATGTTGGGGATATGGAAACGTTTGGCCACGGATGAGGCGCCGTCGGTCAGTCCGTTGGCACCCAGCAGGATGAGGAGCAAGCCTCCGATCAGGAAAAGTATGTTCATAGGTGTGTGTATGTTTATTTGTTTCTGTTGGGGGTTAGGTGTTGTCGTACCTTTGGCGGTCATTCACGTCGTCTGGCCGCTGGCCGGCACAAAGCATAAGACGTGGCAAAGATAGTGAACTTTGTCTATTTGCTGCACCGTATCAGTATTTTCTTTCCGTTTTCCATAGTAGTGGCAAACAGGTAGATGTCGCCGCCTTCGGCCAGTTTCAGCCGTTTGCGCAGTTCGGCCACGGTGGCGGGAAAGTTTCGGACAGTCAGGTTGGCCCTCTTTTCTCCTTCCAGCAGTTCCTTCACTTCGTGCTTGCCGAAGCCGCACCAGCCTTCGGTGCGGAACATGCGGCCGGGGAAGTCCGTCAGCGCTGTATCCGACGTATAGAGGTGGCTGTTGGGGTGGAGTTTTTCTACTTGATACGTGTGTGCCAGGCTGCGGAATGCTCCGGCCTTTAGAAGGGAAGCGTTGGGCTCGTACAGGTATGCGCGGGGCATTTCGGCATACGGGCAGGGGGCTTCCTGCTCTTCCCGGCGCGTAAAGGTGAAGGCGGTGCGGTCCGTGGGCAGGTTGATGCAACGGATGGGGACGCGGTCGGGGTCGGGTGTGGTGCCGCGTGTCAGCACCAGCAGCAGTTCCTTGCATTCGTTTCCTACGGAGACGATGTGCGCTTCGCTGACGTGCCGCAGGGTATGCAGTGCCTGACTCAGGTCGAGCATGGGCGATAGTTTGATCAGTACGTGTTCGGCCTTTTCGAGTAGCAACGGTTCCAGGGCGGCGACGTCGGGTTCGCAGTCGGCAATGGCGACGGTCTTTCCGCCGTGTCCGTCGCGCCGGGCCGGGTCAAGGAAGAGCCAGTCGGTGCCGGACATGTCCCGCAGGTAGTCGGTGCCGTCGGCGTGGCACACGCTGATGTGTTTCAGGCCCAACAGCGGAAAGTTGTGGCGGGCCGCTTCGCACAACACGTCCTGCCGCTCTACATAGGTCGCCTGCCTGAAGAGTGGCGACAGGGAAGCACAGTCGATGCCGAATCCGCCTGTCAGGTCGGCAAACTGTTCGTGCCTGCCTCCGAGGGCTTCGACGACGGTAGCCTTGTAGCGGGCCGTCACTTCCGATGAGCATTGCTCCATGGAGAGGTGCGGCGGATAGAGGATGCCGTCTGTTGCCGCCCAGGTGGGAATCTTTTCTTCGGCAGCTTGTCGGCCGGCTATCTGCGTCAGTGCCGCCGGCATGTCCACGTTCGGATGTCGGGCTGCTTGCAGGGCCAGTGTGCGAACATCGTCGTGTCGGTGTGCGGCTGCGAATCGGAGGGTCTCTTCGGTCAGTGTCATAAGCTTTTTTTATTATAAGAGTGCATCTTTGGAAGCCGGCATTTTCTGTCCTTCTCATGTCCGGTTTTCGTCCGTCTTGCAGGCATACGGCACGGACAGCGAGGACGGTACGGGGACGAATCAGCAAGTAAAGCCAACCCGGTCAGGCCCGGCATAAAGAAGCGCATGCTTTTTTTCGTGCAACAAAGATAGGCACTTATTTACGTACCTGCAAATGGGTCGGGAAGGGAAAGGGGAAGGAGGAGTGGTGGCCGGCGGACGGAATCAAACTTTATTGATTGCCATATATCAGGTATATCCGGATAGAACGACTTTATTGATAGAATAATTGTTCCCCACCGGAGAATCTGTCTTTAGATCAATATCCCCGTTTTTAGAATATCGGCATAAAGAGGATTATTGGTATCCTCCGTAAGAAGTACAGGCTCTATAAGATTGCTTATCTTACGTTTCAGTTTCCACAACAAAGGCGTATCTTCAAAATAATCATCGCTCATGCGTTCTACCACAACGGCAATGTCAATGTCGCTGTCTTCTGTAGGGTTGCCTTTGCTGTATGAGCCATAAAGATATAAGGCTTTAAGCGGTAAATGTTTTGCAACCAAAGCCTTGTATTCTTGCGCTATCTTAATAGCTGTTTCTGCATCAATAAGATTATCACTCATTATCTAATAAAGTCGTTACTTCATCTTTCAGTTTCGGCAGATGATTGATAACCATGCTCCAAAGAATATCAGCCGATAAACTATCATATCCATGAATGATATAGTTTCTTGCATCCACTATTTTGCGTGAATTGGTGATAGCGATATTTCTATGTGTCTTTAAGATTCTGTTCATCGCTTCGCCTATAATTTCTATGTTCCGTTCAATGGCACGTCTAAGGCAGAGATTGCTGTAAAAGTCCTCAAACAATTTAGGCTTGTCGCCAAAGAAACTTTCTATTTCTTCAATGGCTGTCAGAATATCTTGCAAGTGTTTCTTTATCAAATCATCCATATATCAATGCTTTTGTTGCATCCACATTTTTTTTCAGATATGGATTCTTTATAGTCTGTTCTTCCAGCAAATCAACATCCCTGCCAAACAATTCCTCCAACGAGTATTTGAAATCAAAGTAGTTGTCGAAATAGTCGCTTATCTCTGCTTTGTTGAAAGAAACGACCAAGTCCACATCGCTATCCTCATTAAAGCGGTCAGTAAGTATTGAACCGAACGCAAACAATTTGTTGACTTTGTACTTCTTGCACAAAGTGATAATTTTCTGTATGTTGTTTTCTATCAGTTTCATAAACGGACTTGCCTATAATGCAAAGATAGTAAAGTTGCGCTATAACCATGCTATTTATAGGGACTTTTTCTGAATACTCTCTATAAAACAATACTTCGGTAAATTTTTATCGATAAATTATATAAACTACTTGCAAGAACAATAGCAGAAGTCATAAAAAGGCAAAAAGAAAAGCGTTAACTGCCTAATTTTGTGCAATTAACGCTTCTTTCCTTCGTGGACCAGCCAGGGCTTGAACCTGGGACCTCCAGATTATGAGTCTGTTGCTCTAACCAACTGAGCTACAAGTCCGGTGTATCCTTTTGTCGGATGCGGGGACAAAAGTAATACTTTGGGTTGAAATATGCAAGTGTTTTCTGCTTTTTCGCTTGTTTTTTGATGGCTGAAGTCTCTGAAAGGGTGGGGAGGCGGGCAGCTGTCCGAGCCGTGCAAGTGTCCCTCGTGAGCCGTGCAAGTGTCCCTCGTGAGC
>CABROZ010000112.1 GCA_902472795.1 uncultured Bacteroides sp.
GAAAGTGGAACCCTGCAATGGCTCCTTATATTTTCATGGAACGCAATGGTATTCATATCATTGACCTCCACAAAACAGTTGCTAAAGTAGATGAAGCTGCTGATGCACTGAAGCAAATTGCAAAATCAGGTAAGAAAGTCCTGTTCGTTGCTACTAAGAAACAAGCTAAACAGGTTGTAGCTGAGAAAGCTGCTTCTGTAAATATGCCTTATGTAATCGAGCGTTGGCCGGGTGGTATGTTGACTAACTTCCCGACTATCCGTAAGGCTGTGAAGAAGATGGCTACCATCGACAAATTGACTAACGACGGTACTTATGCTAACCTCTCTAAGAGAGAAATCCTGCAGATCTCTCGTCAACGCGCCAAGTTGGACAAGACATTAGGCTCTATTGCTGACCTGACTCGTCTGCCGTCTGCTTTGTTCGTTGTTGACGTGATGAAGGAAAACATCGCTGTTCGTGAGGCTAACCGTCTGGGTATCCCCGTATTCGGTATCGTAGATACGAACTCAGATCCTACTAACGTTGACTTCGTAATTCCGGCTAACGACGATGCAACCAAGTCAATCGAAGTTATTCTCGATGCTTGCTGCGCTGCCATGCAGGAAGGTCTGGAAGAACGTAAGGCTGAGAAGGTTGATATGGAAGCTGCCGGTGAAGCTCCTGCCAACAAAGGCAAGAAGAAAGCTACCAAGGCTCGTCTCGACAAGTCTGACGAAGAGGCTATCAACGCATCTAAGGCTGCTGCCTTCATGAAGGAAGACGAAGAGGCTTAAACCATATAGTTGAGAGTTGAGAATTGAAAGTTGAGAGTTACTTTAAACGGCAATTCTCAATTCTCTGTTCTCAACTCTCAATTGCTTTATAAAACGAGTATTATTAACTTTAAATAAATAGAAGAAATTATGGCTGTAACAATGGCTGATATAACCAAGCTCCGTAAAATGACCGGTGCTGGTATGATGGACTGCAAGAATGCCTTGACAACTGCAGAAGGTGACTTCGACAAGGCTATGAAGATTATTCGCGAGAAAGGACAGGCTGTAGCAGCCAAGCGTTCCGATCGTGAAGCTTCCGAAGGTTGCGTTTTGGCTAAGACAACCGGTGACTTTGCTGTAATCATCGCTTTGAAATGTGAGACCGACTTTGTGGCTCAGAATGCCGATTTCGTGAAGTTGGCTCAGGATATTCTGGATCTGGCTGTTGCCAACAAATGCAGAACGTTGGATGAGGTTAAAGAACTGAAGCTGGGTGACATCACCGTAGCTCAGGCTGTAACTGACCGTAGCGGTATCACCGGCGAAAAGATGGAACTCGACGGCTACATGACAGTTGAGGGTGCAGACACGGTGGTTTACAATCATATGAACAAGAATGGTCTTTGCACCATCGTTGCTTTCAACAAGAAGGTTGACGAACAACTGGGCAAGCAGGTTGCCATGCAGATTGCAGCCATGAACCCGATTGCCATCGACGAAGACGGCGTACCCGAGGACGTTAAGCAGAAGGAAATCGAGGTTGCTGTTGAGAAGACGAAGGCTGAACAAGTACAGAAGGCTGTTGAGGCCGCTTTGAAGAAAGCCGGTATCAATCCTGCTCACGTGGACAGCGAAGAGCACATGGAAAGCAACATGGCTAAGGGTTGGATCACTGCCGAAGATGTAGCCAAGGCTAAGGAAATCATTGCCAAGGTATCTGCTGAAAAGGCTGCTAACCTGCCCGAGCAGATGATTCAGAACATTGCCAAGGGTCGTCTGGGCAAATTCCTGAAAGAGGTTTGTCTGTTGAACCAGGAAGACGTGATGGATGCCAAGAAGACAGTAAGAGAAGTGCTGAAAGAGGCTGATCCCGAACTGAAGGTTATCGACTTCAAACGCTTCACTTTGCGTGCCGAATAATTATTTCCTTTAGATATATATATTCAAGGCGGCAGCTACGGTTTGTTCCGTAGCTGTCGTTTTTTTATCCTACCGGTTTGGTCTGGGAGTATCCTTCTTTCTTCAGCAGTTCGATGACCTTCTGCTTGAAGTCTCCCTGTATGATGATTTCGCCGTCCTTGGCGCTGCCGCCTACGCCGCATTTGCTTTTCAGCATTCTTCCCAGTTCTTTCAGGTCTTCTTCCGTGCCGGTGAATCCGGTGATTAGGGTTACTACTTTCCCGCCTCGGTTTTTGCGGTCCAGCTGGACGCGCAGTCGTTGCTGTGCGGCAGGCAGGGTTGCCTCTTCGATGTTTTCTTCCGTTTCGTATTGGAAGTCGGGGTTGGTGGAGTACACCACATTCAGTCGTTCTTTCCAGTCGTTTTTCTTCATAACATGCTTGATATGGGATGCATCAGCAAGATAGCTGATTTCGGTTGGCAAAAATAACGTTTTACAGGGAGTCTTGCAATGCAGCCGAAAGTTTTGTAGAAATTATGTTAACTATCGCCAGCCATTTACGGAAAAAAGAGTACTTTTGTTTATTATAACCTAAATGAATGAAGAGAATGACCACGAACCGGGCAGTTCAACATAAGAATAGCATGAAAGTGCCGGAGCCTACCTTACGCCGTCTCCCGTGGTATCTTTCTAATGTCAAGCTATTGAAAAAGAAAGGAGAACGTTTCGTTTCTTCCACACAGATATCCAAGGAAATCAATATTGACGCTTCGCAGATTGCGAAGGATTTGTCGTATGTCAACATTTCCGGCCGTACGAGGGTGGGATATGAGATTGACACCCTGATTGCCGTATTGGAAGATTTCCTGGGATTCACCAATCTGCACAAGGCTTTTCTGTTTGGTGTGGGCAGCTTAGGTGGAGCCTTGTTGCGCGACTCCGGTTTGCATCATTTTGGGTTGGAGATCGTGGCTGCGTTCGACGTGAATCCCTGTCTGGTAGGTACACAGTTGAATGGCATTCCTATTTTCCACACCGATGAGTTTGAGCAGAAGATGTCGGAGTACGACGTGAACATCGGCGTGCTGACGGTTCCGATCGAGATAGCGCAGCAGATTACCGACAAGATGGTGGAGGGCGGCATCAAGGCGGTGTGGAACTTTACTCCGTTCCGTATCCGTGTACCCGAGCACATCGTGGTGCAGAACACGTCGTTGTATGCCCATCTGGCAGTGATGTTTAACCGTTTGAATTTTGAAAACATTTAGACCATGAAGATTTTGGCTGTGGGCATGAACTATGCCCTTCATAACAAGGAGTTGGGGCATACGGTCGAGAACCGTGAGCCGGTTATCTTCCTGAAACCCGATTCGGCCATACTGAAGGACGGTAAGCCGTTCTTTTTGCCCGACTTCTCGAACGAGGTGCATTACGAGACGGAAGTGGTGGTGCGCATTTGCCGGCTGGGCAAGCACATCGCTCCACGCTTTGCCCGTCGTTATTACGATGCGGTGACGGTTGGTATCGATTTTACGGCACGTGACCTTCAACGCAAGTTCCGTGAGGCAGGCAACCCCTGGGAGTTGTGCAAGGGGTTCGACAATTCGGCTGCCATAGGTACGTTTGTCCCTTTGGAGCAGGTCGGTGGCGATGTGCAGAATCTGGACTTCCATCTGGACATTGACGGTCGCGAAGTGCAGCACGGCAATACGGCCGACATGCTGTTCCGCGTGGACGATATAATCGCTTATGTCAGCCGTTTTATGACGTTGAAGATTGGCGACCTGCTGTTCACGGGAACTCCTGCGGGGGTGGGGCCGGTCAGCATCGGACAGCATCTGCAGGGGTATTTAGGCGAGGAGAAATTGCTCGATTTCCATATCCGTTAGTCCGGTGCGGCGTGTGTGGCGGCAGTTGTTTCCGCCGTTGTCATTCAGTATATTATCAGTAAGCTTATGAAGATACGTGTAGGTTTTGGATTCGATGTCCATCGGCTGGTCGAAGGGCGCGAATTGTGGCTGGGAGGCATCCGGCTTGAGCATGAGAAAGGTTTGTTGGGGCATAGCGATGCCGATGTGCTGATTCACGCCATCTGCGATGCGCTGTTGGGTGCGGCAAACATGCGCGACATCGGTTATCATTTTCCCGATACGGCAGGTGAGTTTGCGGGCATCGACAGCAAGATTCTGCTGAAGAAGACTGTCGGGCTGATTGCCGACAAGGGTTATGTGGTTGGCAATGTGGATGCGACGGTCTGTGCCGAGCGGCCGAAGCTGAAGGCGCATATCCCTGAGATGCAGCGTACGCTGGCGGCGGTGATGGGTGTGGACGAAGACGATGTATCCATCAAGGCCACGACTACCGAGAAGCTTGGCTTTACCGGTCGCGAGGAGGGAATCTCGGCCTATGCGACGGTGCTGATTGAGAAGCGATAGACGCTGTCAGTAGCCGTTTTCACCGAAGTTTTACGTAGTTCAGCATGGTGCATCGGGCGCTTCCCGCCTGATAGGTGCGTGCTATGCGTGCCGAGGCTACTTCTATTGTCTCGCCCGGCCGATAGGCGTGTTCCAGTGCCGGCAGGGTGCACGACTGTGTGCTGGCTGTGCGTGCATTGATGCGCAGGCTGACGAGGTTGCCGGCTGCATCGTGCAGCTTCAACAGCTGGCGGACGTAGAAGTGGGCGACGCCGTTGCACACCTGCGTCTTGTAGGGGTTGTCCTCGATGCGTACGCTCAGCACGGTCAGTCGCAGGTTTTCTATCTTGTCCCCTTCTTTGCCCAAATAGCGGCTGGTGCTCCGTTGCCGGCTTTTGCTCCGCTGCACGTCGAGGTGGACGGAGTGATAAATGCGGGCTATCTGCACGAAACGTTCCTGCTTGGGGATGCGTGGCTCGAACTTGAAGGCTATCCACGTCAGATAGCCGGGGTCGATGCGGAGTATCTCGTGGAGGAAGTGTCCCCTGTATTTCCCGAAGAAGATAAGGTCGTCGCCTTTGCTTTGCATCCTTTTGGCGTTGTATTCCACCAGGAACAGCGGTCGTGGGGAGTAGAAACAGAGGGTGCTGGCCATGCGCAGCGACTCGTGAACGTCGCCTGACAGGTCGCAGACGTAGAAGATGGACTGGCGCTCGGGCAGGGGCGAATACACCCACAGCGAGTAGGCGGCCTGTTCGGGGCGGGGCAGCACCACGAGGTAGGCTCCTGCTTCTTTGTAAGAAGCCCTTCCGCTGTTGTATGCGTTCAGTTTCTGATACAGCAGGTCTTGTTCGGGGCGGGCAATGCCCGGAATGTTCGGGTTGGCCATGGCGGTTGCTTCGTTTTCTTCAAATATACGGATTTTTTGTCTGTCGTGCAATACCTTTTCCGGAAAATAGGCATTATCTTTGTGCACCCTTTGCGGCAAGCGGGGAGATGCGAAAACGACCCTATCGGAAAACAGGAGAAGAAAGCAATGAAAGATCAGATACGTTTATTAAGAGACTGCATTCACCACGACATCCCGGCAGTGGTGTTCCAAGGCGACGACAGTTGCGCCCCCGAAATTCTGGAGGCGGCTAAGGAGATATACCGCCGTCGCGGCTGTTCGGAAGAGTTTTTGTACGACTGGCAACTGCTGATTGACGAAGTGAAGGCTTACCAGCGCGAGAGTCCCCAGACGGTGAAGCTGCCCAAACTGTCGCCCACGGAGGCCGAGCTGGTGCGGGAGGACATGGAAAGAAAGCGTGCCGGGCATCCGATGTAACCGGTAAAAAATATACATCCTTGGCGGACTTCCCCGGCTGCGGCCGAAAGGGTGCCGGTCACGGTCGTATATCGAGGCACCCTCAGTCCTATACTTAGATACCCTCGGTCCTATACTTAGACCCCCTCAGTCCTATACTTAGGTACCCCCCTGCCTGAACGGCTTCTGAAGGGGGATGGAGGGGAGATGTACCTACCTGCCGGCGGTGTTGTCCGGATGGTAATGGATACTGACAAACGGAAGATTCTTCGGCAAAACGCTTCCTATGTCCGAAAGTTATGCTATTTTTGTCTGATAAAATGAAATGCACACATGCTGATACGATACCTTAAATATGTTTTTGTGCTCGCCCTGATAGCGGGACTGGCAGGCTGTGCCAAGCCGGCCAACGAAATCATGCTGAAATACGAACAGACCCTTTGCCGTGCCGACTCGCTGGCGCAGGCCGGAACCATGGACAGTGCGCAGGCTGTCGGCCAGATAGCCGAACTGCACCGGGCCTACAACCGGAGCAAGGAGGCTACGCGCGGAAAGCGTGTCCGCGTGGCTCCGTCCGACGGAAAGACGCAACTCATTTCGTACTCGCTGACCTTCCTGCTGATACTGGCCCTGATATGGATAAACGTGATGGTGGAACGCCACCTGAAGGACCGGAAATATCGCCGCTACATGGTGCGCCTGAACGAGAACGAGAACAGTCTGCACAGCATCGAGCGCGAAATGGCCGAACTGGAAGCCTGTCTGGCCGACATGCCCCTGACCGACGAGATGCGCGAGGACATCGAGACCGCCCTGAAGAGCCTGATGAAGCGCAACGACGAGCTGCGCGACGAGAACGAGGGGCTGCACGTCCGGCTGAAGGCTTTCGAAAACCGCCCCTTGCCGCCCGACCTGGAACTGCTGAAGACACAGGGCGACCGCCTGCGCCGCCTCGACGACCAGGTGCAGTCGCTTTCGTCCACGCTGGTGGCGAACGACGAGGTGGTGGCACGCCTGCACGATGCTCCCCGTTTTCTGACCGATGCCGATTGGGACTATCTGCGCCGCCTGGCCGACCGTGTGTATGGCGGTTTCACCACCCGCCTGCTGCAACGTTTCCCCATGCTGACGCCTGCCGACCAGCAGCTCTGTCTGCTCATCCGCCTGCGTTTCGGCAATGCGCAGGTGGCTTCGTTCATAGCCGTTTCTCCGTCGTCCGTTTCGCAGCAGAAGTTCCGTTTGAAGAAACGCCTGTTGCAGGCGGATGCCGACCTGTTCGGCCGTGGCGAGACGCTGGATATGGTGATTTGTGGGGTGTAAGGGCATCCGCAGAGAGGTACCGTATGTTGTGCCCGCTACTGGTAGAGACGCAAAATTTTGCGTCTCTGTATGCATTATGCCTATTCCACTACTTCTGTATGCATAATTAGCACACATGCTTGTGTCTATATATTATTCGTATAATCTTGCCCTCGGTTTACATCCCGCCGGTGGTAGAGACGCAAAATTTTGCGTCTCTACATGCGCT
>CABROZ010000113.1 GCA_902472795.1 uncultured Bacteroides sp.
GAACCGAAATCCAGCATTACGAAATCGGGCGGAAGCCTGTAGTGCCCCGCGAGTGCATTCGGGCCGAACTGGCGGACGATACTTTGCGTGTCACCGTCACAGTGGGCGATGAAGCCCTGACACTTGTTTCCCCGATTCTCTATCCCGAGGGCGATGGCCCCTTCCCGGCCATTATCGGCATCGGGCGAGGTTCGGGCAGTCTGCCTTCCGAACTGTTCAGTCGTCGCAACATCGCACAGATTACGTTCGATTTCCGTCAGGTGATGTCGCACACACAGACCCGCGGTCAGGAGCCCATCAACCGCCTTTATCCCGACCAGACGGAGATGGGGGCGTATGCTGCCTGGTCGTGGGGCATCAGTCGGCTTATCGACGGACTGGAACAGTTGGGAGACCGTAGCCGCATCGACTTGAAGCATCTGGCCGTATCGGGTTGTTCGTTTGCCGGAAAAATGGCATTGTTTGCCGGCGCCTTTGACGAGCGCATCGCTCTGACCATAGCCCAGGAACCCGGTGGGGGAGGGGCTGCCGCCTGGCGAGTATCTGAAACGTTGGGCGAGGTCGAGACACTGGGACGCACCAGTCATGCCTGGTTCATGGAGAGCATGTTTCGGTTTAAGGAAGAGAATGTCAACCGTTTGCCTTTCGACCACCACGAACTGTGTGCCATGGTGGCACCGCGCGCCCTGCTCGTACTGGGTAACCCCGACTATAAGTGGCTGGCCGATGAGTCGGGCTACGTATCCTGTCGTGCTGCCCGCAAGGTGTGGGAACGGTTTGGGATAGCCGATCGCATGGGCTTCTCCATCGTAGGCAGTCATCCGCACTGCATGCTTCCCCAAGAACAGTATCCCGAGGTAGAGGCCTTTATCGACAAGTTTCTGCTGGGCAAGCCGGCTGATACAATGGTGCTGAAAGCGCCTTTGTTCGAGAAGGTGGATTGGGAGAAGTGGGTCGCCTGGTAGGGGAAATTGTCATTGCTCGGGGTCGTTATTCTTTCCTTTTGATAAATATTCCCCCTCTTTCATTGGGTATTTCCGGATTAATTGCTATATTGCAACACGAATCAGCCATAGACGGTTGACACTTTGTAAATCCTTAACCTATCATAGTATGGAAATAACCCTGAGCAAGACATTGCCGCCCTATCCCAGTTTTGTGGAGGGCATCCGGCGGGCGCCGGACCGTGGCTATACACTTACTCCCGCGCAGACGGCCACGGCATTGAAGAATGCGCTGCGCTATATCCCTAAAGAATTGCATGAGACCCTGGCTCCCGAGTTCCTGGAAGAGCTTCGTACTCGCGGACGCATCTATGGCTACCGCTATCGCCCCCAAGGTGACCTGAAGGCCAAGCCGATTGACGAATACAAGGGGAACTGCATCGAAGGGAAAGCCTTTCAGGTGATGATCGACAACAACCTTTGCTTCGACATTGCCCTCTATCCTTACGAACTGGTTACCTACGGTGAGACGGGCCAGGTGTGTCAGAACTGGATGCAGTACCGGCTCATCAAGCAATACCTGGAGGTGCTGACACAGGACCAGACGCTCGTCATCGAGAGCGGACATCCGCTGGGGCTGTTCAAATCGAAACCCGAAGCGCCCCGCGTCATTATTACCAATGCCCTGATGGTAGGGCTGTACGACAACCAGCAGGACTGGCATACCGCCATGCAGATGGGCGTGGCCAACTACGGTCAGATGACGGCCGGCGGCTGGATGTACATCGGTCCGCAGGGCATCGTACACGGCACGTTCAACACCCTGCTCAATGCCGGGCGTCTGAAATTGGGCATCCCGCAGGACGGCAACCTGGCAGGCCGCCTCTTCGTCTCTTCGGGACTTGGCGGCATGAGCGGCGCACAGCCCAAGGCCGCCGAAATGGCCGGAGCGGCAGCCATCATAGCCGAGGTGGACGCTTCGCGCATTGAGACGCGCCACCGACAGGGTTGGGTAGGGCATGTCACTTCCTCCCTTCCCGAAGCATTTGCCTTGGCCGATGAGGCCATGCAGCAGAAACAAGCCGTTTCCATCGCCTACCACGGCAATGTTGTGGACTTGCTGGAGTATGCTGCCAACCACAACATTCGCATCGACCTCCTGTCCGACCAGACCTCTTGCCATGCCGCTTACGACGGCGGCTACTGCCCCGCAGGCATCACCTTTGCCGAACGCACCGAGTTACTTCATAAAGATCCGGCCGCATTCCGCCACCTGGTGGACGCTTCGCTGAAGCGACACTTCGAGGTTGTCCGAACGTTGGTGGACCGCGGCACGTATTTCTTCGACTACGGCAACTCCTTCATGAAGGCTGTTTTCGACGCAGGCGTCACCGAGATAGCCCGCGGCGGAGACGACAAGAACGGCTTCATCTTCCCCAGTTACGTGGAGGACATCATGGGCCCCGAACTGTTCGATTACGGTTACGGTCCTTTCCGCTGGGTATGTCTGAGCGGCAAGCACGAGGACCTGATCAAGACCGACCGTGCCGCCATGGAGTGCATCGACCCCACCCGCCGCGGACAGGACAGGGACAACTATAACTGGATTCGCGATGCCGAGAAGAACAACCTCGTAGTGGGCACCCAGGCCCGCATCCTCTACCAGGATGCAGAGGGACGCATGAAGATAGCACTGCGGTTCAACGAGATGGTGCGCCGTGGCGAGGTAGGTCCCATCATGCTGGGGCGCGACCACCACGATGTCAGTGGCACCGACTCGCCCTTCCGTGAGACGGCCAACATCAAGGACGGCAGTAATGTCATGGCCGACATGGCCGTACAGTGCTTTGCCGGCAACTGTGCCCGCGGCATGAGCCTCGTAGCCCTGCACAACGGTGGTGGCGTAGGCATCGGCAAAGCCATCAACGGTGGTTTCGGCATGGTGTGCGACGGCAGCGAGCGGGTGGACCGGATTCTGCGCTCGGCCATGCTGTGGGACGTAATGGGCGGTGTAGCCCGCCGTTCGTGGGCCCGCAATCCGCACGCCATGGAGACCAGCGAGACCTTCAACCGCACCCATGAAGACGGCTATCACATCACGATGCCCTATCTGGCGGATGAGGAGCTGATAGAGAGGCTTGTCGGCCTCACCCCTGGCCCCTCTCCCAAGGAGAGGGGGAAGTAAGTGCTTTTTTATTTTGATAGAAATATGAATCACTTTTCCCTTTCCCTCTCTTTCCTTTTCCCCCTCTCTCAAGGAGAGGGGAGAATAAACGCTTTTTTACTTTGATAGAAATATGAATCACTTTTCCTTTTCCCTCTCTTTCCTTTCTCCCCTCTCCTTGGGAGAGGGGCGGGGGTGAGGCCGGAAAGGCTTATAAATAATGTATATGAACAGAATTATGGAATGCGTCCCCAACTTCAGCGAAGGACGCGACTTGCAGAAGATTGACCAGATTGTAGCTCCGTTCCGTGCACGTGCCGGTGTGAAACTGCTTGACTATAGCAACGACGAAGACCACAACCGCCTGGTAGTGACCGTAGTGGGCGAACCCGAACCCTTGCGCGACGCAGTCATCGAAGCCATCGGCGTGGCAGTAGAACTGATCGACCTGAACCACCACCAGGGACAACACCCGCGTATGGGTGCCGTCGATGTGGTGCCTTTTATCCCTATCAAGGGCGTGACGATGGATGAGGCCATTGCCCTGTCGCGCGAAGTCGGCGAGGAAGTGGGGCGTCGCTACCAGTTGCCCGTCTTCCTGTACGAGAAGTCGGCCACGGCTCCCCACCGCGAGAACCTGGCAGCCATCCGTAAAGGCGAGTTCGAAGGTATGGCCGAGAAGATACACCAGCCCGAATGGCATCCCGATTACGGTCCGGCCGAGCGTCACCCCACCGCAGGCACCGTAGCCATCGGAGCACGCATGCCGTTGGTGGCCTACAACATCAACCTTTCCACACCCAGCTTAGAGATTGCCCACGACATTGCCAAGAAGATACGTTTCATCGGCGGCGGCCTGCGCTACTGCAAGGCGATGGGCGTAGAGCTGAAGGACCGCGGCATCACGCAGGTGTCCATCAACATGACCGACTATACCCGCACTGCCCTCTACCGTGCCTTCGAGCTGGTACGTATCGAAGCACGTCGTTACGGCGTGAGCATCGTGGGTAGCGAGATCATCGGACTGGTGCCGATGGAAGCCCTGATTGATACTGCCTCCTACTACTTGGGATTGGAGAATTTCTCGATGCAGCAGGTACTGGAAGCACGCATTATGGAGTAAAGACAAGGAGTTATGAGCGAAAACCTGATTATATTCGATGCCCGTGTAGTGACCCCAATGGGATTTGCCGCCCGTAAGGGAACGGAGATGGGCGAGTTGCTGGTGATGGACCACGCCACCATCGAGGTGACCGACGGCGTCATCACCTATGTGGGTCCCAACCGCGGCGAGAACCGCGACGGGTACTATCAGCACTACTGGCACTACAACGCCCGCGGCCGTTGCGTGCTGCCCGGCTTTGTCGATTCGCACACGCACTTCGTCTTCGGAGGCGAGCGGGCCGACGAGTTCTCGTGGCGGCTGAAAGGCGAAAGCTACATGAGCATCATGGAGCGGGGCGGCGGCATTGTCAGCACCGTGAAGGCCACGCGAGCCTCCAACTTCATACGTCTGCGCGCCAAGGCCGAAGGTTTCCTGAAGCAGATGAACGCCATGGGCGTGACAACCGTGGAGGGCAAGAGCGGCTATGGACTGGACAAAGAGACGGAACTGATGCAGCTTCGCATCATGCGCAGCCTGAATGGCGACGAGCACCGCCGGGTGGACATCGTCCCCACCTTTCTGGGTGCTCACGCTGTGCCGCAGGAGTATGCCGGACGCACCGACGACTACATCGACTTCCTCATCCGCGAGGTGATGCCCTGTGTGGCCGAGGCCGGGCTGGCCGAGTTCTGCGACGTCTTCTGTGAGCAGGGGGTATTCTCCATCGAACAGTCGCGCCGACTGCTGCTCGCCGCCCGCGGGATGGGCTTCAACCTGAAGCTGCATGCCGACGAGATAGTGCCCTTGGGTGGTGCCGGATTAGCAGCGGAACTGTCTGCCACGTCGGCCGACCACCTGCTGCATGCCTCCGATGCCGACATCCGCGCCATGGCCGAGAAGGGAGTTGTCGCCACGCTGCTCCCCCTGACTGCCTTTGCACTGAAGGAACCCTACGCCCGCGGCCGTGCCATGATAGATGCCGGCTGTGCCGTGGCCTTAGCTACCGACCTGAACCCCGGCAGCTGCTTCTCGGGTTCCATCCCGCTGACGTTTGCCCTGGCCTGCATCTATATGCAGATGAGTATCGAAGAAGCCATCACGGCCCTCACCCTGAACGGTGCCGCCGCGCTGAACCGCGTCGGTTCGATAGGCAGCATCGAAGTGGGCAAGAAGGGCGACTTGGTGGTGCTGAACACCGACAATTACCATTTCCTGCCCTATTACATCGGCATGAACTGCGTGATTGCGACCATCAAGGAAGGAGTGATTTATCCCTCCTGACCTGCCTCATAAAGCAATGTGTCCGGCTGTGACCGAAGGTAAGAACCGGTAGCTTTTCCTGACAGTCTTGTGCCCTTTCCACCTCGCTATACGACCGAGAGGGCCTAAGTATAGGACTGAGGGTACCTAAGTATAGGACTGAGACCCCCTCTCTATACGACTGAGAGGGCCTAAATATAGAGCTCTGATAGTCAGAGGTTTACAGAAAGGCTTGTTGGTGGTTATAAAAAGTTACATTTACCCGCCGGTACGGCCCTTCGGACACCCGAAAAAACAGAAGTAAAACCTTAAAATCAGAATATCATGTTAGTCGATTTAACCGTAAAAGAGTTTTTGAATAAAGTAGCCGGCAACGACCCCGTGCCCGGCGGTGGCAGTGTGGCTGCCTTGTGTGGTGCCATCGCCTCGTCCTTAGCCGCCATGGTGGCCAACCTGACCCTCGGCAAGAAGAACTACGAAGCCTGCCAGGAGCAGATGCAGCACATCGCCGCGCTGGCAGCGGAACGGAAGGACATTTTCGTGGCCGATATCGACCGCGACTCCGAAGCCTACGACCGCGTGTTTGCCTGCTTCAAGATGCCCAAGGCCACCGATGAAGAGAAGAGTGCCCGCAGTGCCGCCATTCAGGAGGCCACGAAGCACGCCGCTTTAGTGCCGATGCAGGTGGCGCGCAACGCTTACGAGCTGATGAGCGTCATCGTGGAAGTGGCCCATCACGGCAATCGTAACGCCGTGACCGATGCCTGTGTGGCCATGATGACTGCCCGCAGTGCCGTGCTGGGTGCGCTGATGAACGTGCGCATCAACTTAGGTTCGCTGAAAGACAAGGAGTTTGCCTTGAGTCTGCAGGATGAGGCCGACGAACTGGAACGTCAGGCCCTGCTGAAAGAGAAAGCATTGTTGGACGAAATAAACCGGGAGTTGCGAGTATGAACAACGTGTATTATGTAGGGTCGGGCGACCTGACCTTCGAACTGATTGAGCGAATCATCAACGAAAACCTGAAGCTGGAACTGGTTCCGGAAGCCAAGCTGCGCATCCAGCGCTGCCGCGACTATCTGGACCGGAAGATTGCCGAATCCGACGTGCCCCTGTACGGCATTACCACCGGTTTCGGTTCGCTGTGCAACAAGAACATCTCGCCCGACGAACTGGGCACCTTGCAGGAAAACCTCATCAAGAGCCATGCCTGCAGCGTGGGCGAGGAGATAAGGCCCGTTATCGTGAAGCTGATGATGCTGCTCAAGGCCCACGCCCTGTCGCTGGGGCACAGCGGCGTGCAGGTCATCACCGTGCAGCGCATCCTCGACTTCTTCAACAACGACGTCATGCCCATCGTCTATGACCGCGGATCCTTGGGCGCTTCGGGCGACCTGGCACCGCTGGCCAACCTCTTCCTGCCCCTCATCGGCGTGGGCGACGTCTATTACAAAGGCAAGAAACGCGAAGCCATCAGCGTGCTCGACGAGTTCGGCTGGGAGCCCGTCCACCTGATGAGCAAGGAAGGACTTGCTTTGTTGAACGGTACGCAGTTTATGAGCGC
>CABROZ010000114.1 GCA_902472795.1 uncultured Bacteroides sp.
GAGAGGGGGGATGAATATATATATATATAAGGAGTAAGAGGGAGTTATCTGATTACTGAATAAAAAGAAGACTAATTATAAAATTAACTGTATATTTAACCCGTCATTTCCCATCAAGCGGGAAAGACATTAAAACTGAAAGATTATGATTAAGACTGTAAATTTGCAGAAGATCTTCCGTACGGAAGAAGTACAGACATTGGCTTTGAACAATGTGAACATCGAGGTGAACGAAGGTGAATTTGTAGCTATCATGGGACCGTCTGGTTGCGGTAAGTCCACACTGCTCAACATACTTGGATTGCTGGACAATCCGACATCGGGCGAATACTACCTGAACGGAACGGAAGTATCGAAATACACCGAGGCGCAGCGCACCAGTTTGCGCAAGGGTGTCATCGGTTTCGTCTTCCAAAGCTTCAACCTGATTGACGAACTGAATGTGTATGAGAACATCGAACTGCCCCTGCTCTACATGGGAGTACCTGCCTCCGAACGTAAACAGCGCATCGAACAGGCGATGGAACGCATGGCCATCAGTCACCGCTCGAAGCACTTCCCGCAGCAGCTTTCCGGTGGTCAGCAGCAGCGTGTAGCCATTGCCCGTGCCGTGGTGGCCAATCCGAAACTGATTCTGGCCGACGAACCTACCGGTAACCTCGACTCGAAGAACGGTAAGGAAGTGATGGACTTGCTGAAGGAACTGAACAAGGAAGGCACGACCATCGTCATGGTGACGCACTCGCAGCACGATGCAGGCTTTGCCGACCGCATCATCAATCTGTTCGACGGACAGGTAGTGGCCGAGGCAAACCTGTAAGGTAGCCTGATGTATAAAATGAATAGAGGGCACATCCAACAGCGGATGTGCCCTCTTATTTAAAAATAGAAAATGTCTATTTGTCTGTGTTTACTTGATTATATCTAATTGCTTGAAGCATTTGGTCAGCTTCTCGACAGCGTAATCTACTTGCTCTTTGGTATGGGTAGCCATCAGGGCAACACGTACCAGTGTATCTTGCGGTGCACATGCAGGCGGTATCACCGGATTGATGAAGATGCCTTCGTCGAAAGCCAGTTTGGTCACCATGAACGTCTTGTCTGTATCGCGTACGTACAAGGGGATGATAGGTGATTCGGTATCGCCGATTTCGAATCCGGCTTCACGGAATTTCTTCAAGGCATAGTTGGTGATGTCCCACAGGCGTTGGATGCGTTCAGGTTCCGATTTGATGATGTGCAGAGCCTCGCGTGCGGCGGCCGTAGCGGCAGGAGTGCTGCTGGCCTGGAAAATATACGAACGGGCATTGTGGCGCAACCAGTTGATCACCGCCTTGTCTCCGGCAACAAATCCACCGATGGATGCAAGCGATTTACTGAATGTACCCATGATCAGATCCACGTCGTCGGTCACACCGAAGTGGTCGCAGACGCCTCTTCCCTGACGGCCGAACACGCCTAATCCGTGAGCTTCGTCCACGTAGATGCTTGCATTGTATTTCTTCTTCAACCGTACGATTTCGGGCAGGTTTGCCAAATCGCCTTCCATGGAGAATACTCCGTCAACGACAATCAGTTTTACTGCATCCGGTTCGCACTTCTGGAGTTCTTTTTCCAAGTCTTCCATGTCGTTATGCTTGTACTTCAGCTGAGTGGCAAACGACAGGCGGCGTCCGTCAACAATCGAAGCATGGTCGCGGTCGTCGCAGATGATATAGTCGCCACGTCCTACGACGGCCGGAATGATACCTTCGTTTACGGTAAAGCCGGTTGAAAAGCAGAGAGCTTCATCCTTGCCGACAAATTCGGCCAGTTCTTTTTCAAGTTCCACATGGATGTCAAGGGTTCCGTTGAGGAAACGTGAACCGGCACATCCGGTACCATATTTGTCTGTGGCCGCTTTGGAAGCGTCAATGATGCGTTGGTCATATGTCAGTCCCATATAGGCATTCGAACCGAACATCAGAACCTTTTTACCATCCATTTCCACCTCTGTGTCCTGGTGGCTGTTTATCGTGCGAAAATAAGGGTAAACACCCTTTGCCATGTATTGTTGTGGCAAGTCATATTTCGCAAATTTGTCTTGTAGTAAACCCATGAATATAATAAAATGTTTAACTCTTAAAAATAAGTCTTTTCAAAACAGGGGGCAAAGATAGCAAAATATGTCGGTTTTTGTCCTGTTTATCTGAAAAAAACGCTTTCTAATCGTTTTAAAACATTTACTATAGCCGAAAATTAAAGGATTTATATTACTTTTGTCTATTAGTGAACGACAGCATAAAGGAATTTTGCATGAGTGAAGAATTGAAAAAAATAGCTTTTGTTGTCAATCCCATATCGGGTACACAAGGCAAGGAACTGATACTGAAATGGATTGACGAAAAACTGGATAGAGAGAAGTATATTCCCGAAATATTATACACCCAACGCGCCGGTCATGCTGTGGAGATAGCGGCAGAAAAGGCACGCGAAGGTGTGTATGCCGTTGTGGCTATTGGGGGAGACGGTACTATTAACGAGATAGCCAGGTCGTTGGTGCATACACAGACGGCTTTGGGCATTATTCCTTGTGGGTCGGGCAACGGTTTGGCTCGTCATCTGCAGATCCCGATGGAAGCCAAGAGAGCAATAGACGTTATTAACGAGGGTCTGACGGAAATTATTGATTACGGAAAAATCAACGAAATTCCTTTTTTCTGCACTTGCGGAGTGGGGTTTGATGCGTTTGTAAGCCTGAAGTTTTCGCAGGCAGGGAAGCGCGGACCGCTGGTCTATCTGGAGAAAACATTGCGTGAGAGCCTGAAGTACAGGCCGGAACGTTATGAACTCGAGATGGACGGAAATACCATTCGCTACAAGGCCTTTCTGATAGCCTGCGGCAATGCCTCGCAATATGGAAACAATGCCTATATCACTCCACAGGCTACGCTTGATGACGGGTTGTTGGACGTTACCATTCTGGAACCCTTTACCGTGCTCGATGTTCCGGCTTTGGCTTTTCAGCTTTTTAATAAGACGATCGATCAGAACAGCCGTATCAAGACGTTCCGTTGCCAGTCGCTTCGTATTCATCGCGACAAGCCGGGGGTGGTACATTATGACGGCGACCCAATTATGATGGGTGATACTCTGGATGTGAAGATTGTGCAGAAGGGGCTGAAGGTGATTGTTCCCCGTAATGCCGGAAAAGACACATCGAACGTGCTGGCGCGTGCACAATATTACATTAATGGTTTGAAGCAGCTCAACGAAACAATCGTGGAAGATATTGCTACGAGAAACAGGGCCATATTGGACAGAGGAAAGGAACAAATCAAAAAATTGAAGAAAATGAATGAGCAGTAAGGATTTAAAAAACTAATCCTGATTGCTGTACTTTAGAATAGTTTCGCTATTTTTGCACGATTTTTGGAACGCACGTCAGTGTGGGTTCTGCAAATTGAAATCAGACTTTTAAAATCTTTAATATATATGTATAGATCACACACCTGCGGAGAGCTCCGTATCTCCGACGTCAATAAGCAGGTCACGCTGGCTGGTTGGGTGCAGCGCAGCCGTAAGATGGGTGGAATGACATTCATCGATCTCCGCGACCGTTACGGAATTACCCAATTAGTATTCAACGAGGAAGTGAATGCCGAACTTTGCGAGCAGGCCAATCACCTGGGACGCGAATATGTCATTCAGGTTACTGGTACGGTGAACGAACGTTTCAGCAAGAACGCCAACATTCCTACAGGCGACATCGAAATCATTGTATCCGAGCTGAACGTACTGAACGCCGCCCTGACTCCTCCCTTCACCATCGAAGACAATACCGACGGAGGCGATGACATCCGTATGAAATACCGTTATCTGGACTTGCGTCGTACGGCAGTCCGCAAGAATCTGGAGCTGCGTCACAAGATGACCATCGAAGTACGCAAATACCTCGACAGCAAAGGCTTTATCGAAGTAGAGACTCCGTTGCTCATCGGTTCTACTCCCGAAGGTGCCCGCGACTTCGTTGTGCCTTCGCGTATGAATCCCGGTCAGTTCTACGCCTTGCCGCAAAGCCCGCAGACATTGAAGCAGTTGCTGATGGTATCGGGCTTCGACCGTTACTTCCAGATTGCGAAGTGCTTCCGCGATGAAGACTTGCGTGCCGACCGTCAGCCGGAGTTTACTCAGATAGACTGTGAAATGTCGTTTGTTCAACAGGACGACGTTATCGAACTGTTCGAAGGCATGGCCAAATATTTGTTTAAGACCATCCGTGGTGTGGAACTGACCGAACCGTTCCTGCGTATGCCGTGGGCTGATGCCATGAAGTACTATGGTAGCGACAAACCCGACCTCCGCTTTGGCATGAAGTTCGTCGAACTGATGGATATCATGAAAGGATACGGCTTCTCGGTGTTCGACAATGCTGCCTATATCGGCGGTATCTGTGCCGAAGGTGCCGCACACTATACCCGCAAGCAGCTCGATGCCCTGACCGAGTTTGTAAAGCGTCCGCAAATCGGAGCCAAGGGTATGGTGTATGCCCGCGTAGAAGCAGACGGAAATGTGAAGTCGAGTGTAGATAAGTTCTATTCGCAGGAAGTGCTGCAGCAGATGAAGGATGCTTTCGGTGCCAAGCCGGGTGATTTGATCTTGATTCTGAGTGGCGACGATGCCATGAAGACTCGTAAGCAGCTTTGCGAACTGCGCCTGGAAATGGGTAACCAGCTGGGCTTGCGCGACAAGAACAAGTTTGCCCTGTTGTGGGTAGTTGACTTCCCGATGTTCGAGTGGAGCGACGAAGAAGGTCGTCTGATGGCTATGCACCATCCGTTTACTCATCCGAAGGACGAGGATATTCCTTTGCTCGATACCGATCCGGCTGCCGTGCGTGCCGATGCTTACGATATGGTGTGCAACGGTATCGAAGTGGGTGGCGGTTCTATCCGTATTCACGATGCGAAGCTGCAGGCCAAGATGTTCGAGATTCTGGGCTTCACGCCCGAAAAGGCTCAGGAGCAGTTCGGTTTCCTGATGAATGCCTTCAAGTACGGTGCTCCTCCTCACGGAGGTCTGGCATACGGTCTGGATCGTTGGGTAAGTATCTTTGCCGGACTTGACAGTATCCGCGACTGCATTGCCTTCCCGAAGAACAACAGCGGACGCGACGTCATGCTTGATGCGCCGGGTTATCTTGACCAGAAGCAGCTGGACGAGTTGAACCTGATCGTAGATGTAAAGGAATAAAGTTAACGTTTGGAGAAAGTAGTGAAAGAGTCCACACGCATTTTCCGCTTTGCGGTAATCGGTACGTTGAACGCCTTGATTACAGCAGCTACCGTCGGAATTATGATGGGCGTGTTGGGTGTTCACTATTTGGCTTCCAACATAACAGCTTATGTTCTTGCCCAGACGCATAACTTCCTCTGGTGCAAGTTCTGGATATTTCCCACAGACAAGAAGAGCAACACCTGGCGGCAGGTGCTGCTCTTTCTTATTGCTTTCGGAATGGCCTATCTGGCTCAGTTCCTGTTCATCGTCATGTTGGTAGAATGGTTGTCGTGCAACGAATATCTGGCCCAGTTCCTCGGTCTGTTTGTTTACGGTGCCGTCAACTTCCTGATGAACAAGAAAGTTACCTTCCCACAAACTTGATTACTTGGACATTTGTAGTGCAATAGTTATTGCACTCACAGTGCAGTAGGCAGTGCACTCGCAGTGCAGTAGTTATTGCACTCACAGTGCAATAGGCTTTGCACTGTTTTTCTTTAGTTATGCCAATCGTATTCCATTACATAATCGTCGAATTGGGGTGCCTCTTCAATGCCGTTTTTCCGGAATATTTCGGCAATGGCCTTTTGTATTCGGGGCGAAATAAGCATCTCGCCCGAGCGGCTGTAGTAATAGACACGGCGGCTGGAGAAGCAATGTTCTACCTGTAGGCGTACCGCCTTTATCTGATGTTGGGTGATGTGATCGTACAGGTGCGTCATTCCTTTGGCGAAACGCTTGGGCTGAGACGAGCGGAACTGCTTGCACTGTTCGGTGGCATAGCGGATTTCATTGTTATTCGGATTGACGATGCTGATAGATACAGACTGTTTGGGCAACTGTGTCAGTTGCTGGTATGCCAGCGCGCGCAGGCATTGTTCGGCCAGTGGGCAACTGTCGCTTGCGATGCACACTGCGTAATTACCCGGTATATTCATGTTGCTCATAGTTGGGCTATTGTTAAGTTGGTTTTGCATAGAATTAGACAATGCTTTCCGGACGGTTAGTCCAGAAAGCGTTTCACAATACCTTCGTAGGCGTCGATGCGGCGATCGCGCAGGAAAGGCCACCAGCGGCGTACGTTTTCCGAGCGTTCCAGATCGACTTCCACAACCAGATTCTCCGGTCGGTCGTTGCTGGCCTGTGCCAGAAGTTCGCCTTGCGGTCCTGCTACGAAACTGTTTCCCCAAAACAGGATGCCGTTGGTCTGTCCCGACGGGTCGGGTTCGTGGCCTACACGGTTTACGGATACTACCGGCAGTCCGTTGGCTACGGCGTGTCCGCGTTGCGAGATGATCCAGGCTCCCAGTTGGCGGGCCTTTTCATCGTCCGTATCAGTACTTTCCCATCCGATGGCAGTGGGGTAGATCAGAATTTCGGCTCCTCGCAGTGCCATGAGTCGGGCTGCTTCGGGATACCACTGGTCCCAGCATACCAATACGCCTAATTTGCCTAATGATGTCTGTATCGGTTCGAAGCCCAGATCGCCGGGAGTAAAATAGAATTTCTCGTAATAGGCCGGATCGTCGGGGATGTGCATTTTGCGGTACTTGCCGGCGATGCTTCCGTCGCGGTCGAAGACAACGGC
>CABROZ010000115.1 GCA_902472795.1 uncultured Bacteroides sp.
TCGGCCTGTGTTTTCTTATAGTCGGGGTTGTCGCGCTTCAGCTGGAACTCGCGTGCCTTCAGGAAGTCGCACGGGTCGAACTCATACGAAATGGACAGGGGGACGATGTTCAGTTCCGACAGGCGGTCTATGATGTCGCCCTCGCCCCCCATGGCCATCATCTTGAGTACACTGTCCTGGGTGCGGTCGTCGGAGTCCTTGGCGCGTCCCTCGCGCTGTGCAATCCAGATGGACTGCTTCTTGTCGCGGATGGTGTGGTGCATGTAGCGCGACATGCGGGCGGACGATTCCAGCTTCTGACGCATGCTGAGCGCACGCTGCACGATGAACGACTTGTTGACCCGCACTAATTTCTTGATCCAGGGATAGATGAGCAGGTTGTCGCCGATGGCTATCTCGACCGTGTCAAGTCCCTGCTCTACCAGCATGACGGAGAGCAATCCGGAGTCGAGCACAATGTCACGATGGTTCGAGACGTAGGTGTAAGCCGCCTGACGGTCGGTCAGGGCAGAGATGTCGAGCGTCACTCCGTCGGTCGCCTCCTTGATGATCTTCTTCAGCAGTCCGTAACAGAATGTTTTCTGAAACTCGGTTTTCGTCTTGCAGGCACGCATCTGTCCGGCAATGGCCTCGAAGGGGATGCCCGGCATTACGGCGCCCACGACCTGTCTGAATGCCGGGTCGGCAATCAGCTCCTCGAATATCTGCGGGAGTTCGCTGTCGTGGTAAGGGCGGATTTCGTCAAATTCCTCGTTCATGACTATCAGTTTTTGAGTTAATATGATCATAGGATGATGAAGCAACGAAGCCATGCGACCGTCAGTCCGCAAGAATTTCTTCATTCTTCATTCCTCATTCTTCATTTCCCGGTTCTTTATTCTTCGAAAGCGTTTTCGATGATGTCGGTCATCACGTCCTTGATGTCCATGCCGGCGGCACGCACCTGCTGGGGGATGAAGCTCGTGGCCGTCATGCCCGGGGTGGTGTTCACTTCGAGCAGGTTGATCTTCTCGCCGGCGGTGACGATGTAGTCCACACGGATGATGCCGTGTGCACCGAGTATGTCGTAGATGGCCGAGGTGAGCTGCTGTACGCGGTCGCGCAGGGCATCGGAGATACGGGCGGGGGTAATCTCGTCGGATTCGCCGTTGTACTTGGCCTTGTAGTCGAAGTATTCGTTGTGGCTTACCACTTCGGTGATGGGAAATACTACGGACTTCTGACGCGTCTTATAGCAGCCGCAAGTCAGTTCGGTGCCGTCCATGAAGGCTTCGATGACTACTTCCTGTGCCTCGTCGAAGGCCTTGGCGATGGCGGGCTGTATCTCGTCGGGCGTCTTCACCTTGGTGACGCCGAAGCTCGATCCGCCTAAGCTGGGCTTGATGAAACAGGGCAGGCCTATCTTCTGGATGACGTCGTCGTCGCTGATGGTCTGGCCCCGGCGCAACAGCAGGGAGTCGGCGATGCGCACGCCGAAAGCCTTGAGATACTGGTTGCAGGCAAACTTGTCGTAGGTGAGGGCAGCGGCCAGCACTCCGCAGCAGGAGTACGGGATGTGGAGCATGTCGAAGTAGCCCTGCAGACGTCCGTCTTCGCCGGGCGTGCCGTGGATGGTGATGTAGGCAAAGTCGAAGGTCACCTTGCGGCCGTCGAGCTGAAAGCTGAAGTCGTTGCGATCGACGGGCACCGTGGTGCCGTCGGGCAGCTGGATGTGCCAGTCGAGTCCGTGCATCTGGACGATATAGAGTGTGTACTTCTCCTTGTCGATGAAGGAGTAAATGCCCTGTGCACTACGCAGGGAAACTTGATATTCGGAGGTATCGCCTCCGCCTACGATGGCAATTGTACGTTTCATTCTAAGTTTCTGTTACTGATGTAGCTCCGCCACTTGTCGATGAGCCGTGACATGTCGTCGGGCAGCTGGGAGGTGAAGTACATCTCCTGACCGGTGACGGGATGGACGAAGCCCAGCGTCATGGCGTGAAGCGCCTGCCGCGGACAGGTGTCGAAGCAGTTGTTTACGAATTGTTTATATTTTGCAAAATGCGTTCCTTTCAATATCTCATGGCCGCCGTAGCGCTCGTCGTTGAAGAGGACGTGGCCGATGTGCTTCATGTGCACGCGTATCTGGTGGGTGCGTCCGGTTTCGAGGATGCACTCGACGAGGGTGACGTAGCCGAAGCGTTCGAGTACGCGGTAGTGGGTGACGGCATGCTTGCCCTGTCCGTCGGGCAGGACGGCCATCTGCATGCGGTCGCGCGGGTTGCGGCCGATGTCGCCCGTGATGGTTCCTTCGTCCTGTTCGACGTTGCCCCACACTAAGGCGCGGTAGCGGCGCTTCGTAGTCTTATGGAAGAACTGGTTGCCTAAGTTGGTCTTGGCATCGGGGGTCTTGGCAATGACGAGCAGGCCGGAAGTGTCCTTGTCGATGCGGTGGACGAGGCCCACGTGGGGGTCGTTGGCATCGTAGTCGGGGACGTCCTTCATGTGCCAGGCGATGGCGTTGACCAGCGTGCCGTGGTAGTTGCCGTGACCGGGATGTACGACGAGTCCGGCGGGCTTGTTCACCACCATCAGGTAGCGGTCTTCATAGACAATGTCGAGGGGGATGTCCTCGGGGATGACTTCGTTGTCGTAGCGGGGACGGTCCATCATGACGGTGATGACGTCCAGCGGCTTCACCTTGTAGCTGCTCTTCACGGGGCGGCCGTTGGCCATGACGAAGCCCGCGTCGGCAGCCTTCTGTATGCGGTTGCGCGAGGCGTTGGTCAGGCGGTCGAAGAGGTACTTATCGACGCGCATCATCTCCTGTCCACGGTCCACCACCACGCGGAAGTGTTCGTAGAGCTGTGCCTCGTCACCCACGGGTTCGATGTCGTCCAAGTCGTCGGCATCGATGAGTTCGGTGTCGGCCGACGGGGTGTCGGGCAGTGCGGTCGGAATGTCTTTTCTGTCAGCTGGTATGTCGGTAGTCATAGTTGCAATCTGTTGGTATGTGATTGGACGGGACGGTGTCAGAACCAGGATTCTTCGTCGGCATCGTCTCCGGTATCGGTTCCGGCGGCGTCCGTGCCTTCCATGCCGAGGGAGTCGGTCTCCAGTTCGGGCTCTTTCTCGCCGTTACCGACGACGAGCGTCAGCGTGGCTCCTACGGGCACCTGCTCGCCGATGGCCAGGGGACGTCCTTTGTACTTCACTTCATAGACCCAGTCGATTTCGCCGGCTATCTTCTCGATGGCATTCAGCTTGAATCCGGCAGCCAGCAGACGTGCTTCGGCCTGTCGGAGGGAACTGTTGTCGGCCACGTCGGGGACGCTGCACAAGGGGATGCTGCGGGTGTTGATGGTGAGGTAAACGGTGCGGCCCTGCTTGACGCGCTGACCTACCGAGGGGTTGTGGTCGAGGATGCTTCCGGCGGGAAGATTCTTGACATAGGTAGAGTCGGAAACCACGCCGACGAGCCCGCGGTTGAGCAGCAGTTGCTTGGCCTGCTCGACGGTCATCCCCTTGACGTCGGGGACGGTGACGGCCTGTCCGTGGCGGGTATATACGTCGAGTCCCTTCAGCACGCCATAGATGACGGCGACGAGCACAATGATCATTGCCAGTATGTTCAGCCAGAAGTAACGGTTCTGGCGGAAGGAGAAAAATTCTTTTATCGTCATAATCGGTCCGTTATTTGGGGCAAAGATACGCAATAGTAGCAAGAAATACGAAAGTTAAGGAGGGAAATTCAGCGGAAGGCCGGTCAAGACAAGGGGGAAAAGAGGAAGGGATGGAACCGTCAGGAATGTTGCAGCAGGCAGGTCCTTATATATTCCTCTATCTCGCGGGCGGTAACAGAATATACCGGCGCAAGCTGTTCGAAGCGAGCATCACGCGTAAAGCGAGCCCCGTTAGTCAGCATAGCAAGAAGATTCTTGGTCTTCAGCCGATGCCCGGAATAGGATAAAGCCGAAGTTATCAGTTCGCCGACCGGAATGCCCTGCCGCAAGATCGAATAAATGTCATAATAATCACGGAAATTACTCCGCCGTAGCATCACTTCCATCTTCATGGCTCCAATGGCTTTCACATCGGCCAGCCGCAAATTGTTCAGGCAATCGACCGGAGCCGTAACAGGTGAAAACTTAGGACAGGCATAAAAAGAGAACTTAACCCCCGAAACCAGATACTCTACATGATCAATATCCAAAAGGTCCTTGTGCTGAATATCGCCTACCGAAGCAAGTTCTTTCTCTATCTGATACCAGGCCACTTCCATATTCTCGGACTTGGAAGTACGCCATTTCATAAAGTCCAAATCTTCACTCTGACGATGGCCGATCTGCAAGGATAAAGCCGTTCCGCCCACCAAGAGGTAAGGCTTGATGCAATCCAGACGTGAAACAGCCTCGATCACCTGTCGCGTATGTGGTGCCAGCCCGTTCATGCAAACATTTTATTGAAATGACGGGTAGCCATCGATTTGACATAAGCATCGGGATTCTTCGCCTTGAAATAGTACCAAGCAAAAAAACGGTTCAACGTGTAGAGGTATTCACCCTGAGGAACCAGGTGCTCAAGCCACACCTTCTTTATTTTCCGAAAAGGAAAGATCCGGAAAAGCGAATTAATCTCCTTCAGGTCGAGGTACAAAAGAGTCTTCTCGATCAGCATATCATCGGGAATATCCTGCACCGAGCTTTCATCATACGACCAGAAGCAATGTTCCTGCTTCAGCTTCGCCAGCAAATCCTGTTTGATTCCGTCATCCGGCATGATTCTTAACTTTTGGTATTCACAAATTTAATGATTATTCTCATTCCAAGCAAGCGAGGCTGCAAAATATTCATCCAGCAGGCTTTATAAAACACTTGCACCGCTCGCGAGCCGTGCAAGTGTCCCACAAAAGGCCTATAAGCCGGTGGTCGGACCTATAAAAAAAGAGAGCACACCGACGGGATGCGCTCTCTTCTTTATCTCTTTGCTACAAGGATGTGGCTTAAGCCTTTACTCCGTTGTATTCGTCAGAAACAGTCAGTTTCTTGCGGCCTTTGGCGCGACGTGCTGCCAATACTCTGCGGCCATTGGCTGTAGCCATTCTTTCACGGAAACCGTGTTTGTTTCTTCTCTTTCTGTTGGAGGGTTGAAATGTTCTTTTCATTATTTTATCTTTTTACGTTATTATTCTCACGAATTCGGGCTGCAAAAATAGGCACTTTTTTCAAAATAACCAAGCGATAACTCATTTTCTCTCAAAAGTTTTTGCGATTTTTACCGAATTCCATTAATTTTGCACCCGCATTTCGCAAGAAGACAACACCCTGCAACCCGTGTTCACCCCGAACGTCCTACCTCGCACGACTTGCTTGAACCGGCTTGAGAGACTTAAATTAAAATACATATATAAATAAAAGAAGATAGTTATGATTAATGCCCAAGACATTAAAATCGGAACTTGCATCCGCATGGACGGCAAGCTGTATTTCTGCATCGACTTCCTGCATGTAAAACCGGGAAAAGGTAACACTTTCATGCGTACAAAACTGAAAGACGTAGTGAACGGCTACGTGCTGGAACGCCGCTTCAACATCGGTGAGAAGCTGGAAGACGTGCGCGTAGAACGCCGCCCCTACCAATACCTCTACCACGACGGTAACGACTACCAGTTCATGAACCAGGAGACTTTCGAACAAATTCCCATCGCCCACGACCTGATCAACGGCGTTGACTTCCTGCTCGAAGGCCAGGTAGTAGATGTAGTTTCCGACGCTTCGACCGAAACCGTGCTCTATGCCGACATGCCTATCAAGGTGCAGCAGAAGGTGACTTACACCGAGCCGGGTCTGAAAGGCGATACTGCCACCAACACCCTGAAACCTGCTACCGTTGAGTCGGGTGCCACCGTACGTGTTCCCCTCTTCATCAACGAAGGCGAAACCATCGAAATCGATACTCGCGACGGTTCTTACGTGGGCCGCGTGAAGGCATAAGGTTTTATCGGACAGATAAAAAAACTCCATCCCCGTTGCACCGGCGTGCGGCGGGGATTTTTCGTATCGCAGCCGGCCAAAGCCCCTTTCCCGACGACAGAAAATAATATCGGACACATCTTCCCCGATAACCGAATATTTTTCCTACATTTGTCTCCGTCAAGAATAAAGAAACACACCATGCGCTATTCCTTCATCATCCCCGTATATAACCGTCCCGACGAAGTGGACGAACTGCTGCAAAGTCTGCTGCAGCAAACCTTCCGCGACTTCGAAGTCATCGTGGTGGAAGACGGTTCGTCGGTGCCCTGCCGCGACGTGACGCTGAAGTACGCCGACCGGCTGGACCTGCACTACTACACCAAACCCAACTCCGGCCCCGGCCAGACCCGCAACTACGGTGCCGAACGCAGCCACGGCGAATACCTTATTATATTGGATTCGGACTGCATCCTGCCCCCCGGCTATTTAGACGCCGTCGAGGCCGAACTGCAAGCCGCGCCTGCCGATGCTTTTGGCGGACCCGACCGTGCACACGCGTCGTTCACCCCCATACAGAAGGCCATCAACTACTCCATGACCTCGTTCTTCACCACCGGCGGCATCCGCGGCGGCAAGAAGAAGATGGACCAGTTCTATCCCCGCAGCTTCAACATGGGC
>CABROZ010000116.1 GCA_902472795.1 uncultured Bacteroides sp.
TACTTTCATGGAGAGTGAAAAAATTCATGCCGAAGCCATTATCGTCAGCGACTACTCGGAGAACTACAGCCACTGGAATGCTGTGGAAAGTCTGGCTGACTGGCTGAAGCGCGAGCACGTTCCCGGCATTACGGGCATCGACACCCGCGAACTGACCAAGGTGCTGCGCGAGCATGGTGTGATGATGGGTCGCATCGTCTTCGATGATAATGAAGAATTAGGAATGAAGAATGAAGAATTAGGCAGTGCTGCGGCGCCGCATGGCAATTCTTCATTCAGAGGCGAAGCCGACATTCTTCATTCTTCATTCAACTATGGTGAGGTGAACTACGTGGACCGTGTTTCCTGCAAGGACATTATCGTCTATGCCGGAGGGGAGAGCAAGACTTTTCCCGTTTCCAGCTCGAAGGAAGAGCTTAATTCTCAATTATCCACTTTCCATTCTCAATTAAAGAAGGTCGTCCTCGTCGATTGCGGCGTCAAGACCAACATCCTGCGTTGTCTGCTCCGTCGCAATGTCGAAGTGATTCGTGTGCCTTGGAATTACGACTTCAACGGCCTGCAGTTCGACGGTCTGTTCATCTCCAACGGCCCGGGCGACCCCGATACGTGCGACGCCGCCGTGCAGAACATCCGTCGTGCCATGCAGAACGAGAAACTCCCCATCTTCGGCATCTGCATGGGCAACCAGTTGCTTTCGAAGGCAGGCGGAGCCAAAATATACAAGCTGAAATATGGTCACCGCAGTCACAACCAGCCCGTGCGCATGGTGGGAACCGACCGTTGCTTCATCACCAGCCAGAATCACGGCTATGCGGTGGACAACAACACGCTGGGTGCCGACTGGGAACCGCTGTTCGTCAACATGAACGACGGATCGAACGAGGGCATCCGTCACAAGCGCAATCCCTGGTTTTCCGCCCAGTTCCACCCCGAAGCAGCCTCGGGACCGACGGATACGGAGTTCCTCTTCGACGAGTTCGTAAAGCTGCTCTGATGTATGGGAAATGCGCCATTGGAACGTTTCTGCTGCAACCCGTTGGCCGGCAGCCTCGGACGAGGCCGGAAAACACGCCGACTTTTGAGGCAAAACACGCCGCGTTTAGTGGTAAAACGCGCCGTCTTTTGCGATGAAACGCGCCGTCTTTTGCGATGAAACGCGCCGCCTTTGACGGGCAGAACCGTCGCCTTTGGCGAAAGCACTCCTGTGAGGAATAACAATGTTTCAACAACTATTAAGCAACGAATAAACAAGATATGAAAGAGAACAACATAAAGAAAGTCCTGCTGCTCGGTTCGGGCGCGCTGAAGATCGGTGAAGCCGGCGAGTTCGATTACTCCGGTTCGCAGGCACTCAAGGCCCTGAAGGAAGAGGGTATCTATACCGTCCTCATCAACCCCAACATCGCCACCGTACAGACTTCGGAGGGTGTAGCCGACCAGATTTACTTTCTGCCCGTCACTCCCTACTTTGTCGAGAAAGTCATTGAGAAGGAACGTCCCGACGGCATCATGCTGGCCTTCGGTGGACAGACGGCGCTGAACTGCGGCGTGGCCCTCTATAAAGACAAGGTGCTCGAGAAGTATAATGTGCAAGTGCTCGGCACTCCCGTGCAGGCCATCATCGACACCGAGGACCGCGAACTCTTTGTCGAGAAGCTGAACGAAATCGATGTGAAGACCATCAAGAGCGAAGCTGTTGAGAATGCGGCCGACGCCCGCCGTGCCGCCGCCGAGTTGGGTTATCCCGTCATCGTGCGTGCCGCCTATGCGCTGGGCGGACTGGGTTCGGGCTTCTGCGACAACGAGCAGGAACTGAACGTGCTGGTCGAGAAGGCTTTCTCCTTCTCGCCCCAAGTACTCGTTGAGAAGAGCCTTCGTGGTTGGAAGGAAGTGGAGTACGAGGTTGTGCGCGACCGCTTCGACAACTGCATCACGGTCTGCAACATGGAGAACTTCGACCCGCTGGGCATCCATACGGGCGAGTCCATCGTCATCGCTCCCAGTCAGACACTGTCGAACACCGATTACCATAAACTGCGCGAACTGGCCATCCGCATCATCCGCCACATCGGTATCGTGGGCGAGTGTAACGTGCAGTATGCCTACGATCCGCAGTCCGAGGACTACCGCGTCATCGAGGTAAATGCCCGCCTTTCGCGTTCGTCGGCTTTGGCATCGAAGGCCACGGGCTATCCGCTGGCTTTTGTGGCAGCCAAGTTAGGCTTGGGATACGGCCTGTTCGACCTGAAGAACTCCGTCACCAAGACCACTTCGGCCTTCTTCGAACCTGCGCTGGACTACGTGGTGTGCAAGATACCGCGCTGGGACCTCGGCAAGTTCCACGGCGTGGACAAGGAGCTGGGCTCGTCGATGAAGTCGGTGGGCGAAGTCATGGCCATCGGCCGCACCTTCGAGGAAGCCATCCAGAAAGGCCTGCGTATGATAGGCCAGGGCATGCACGGCTTCGTTGAAAACAAGGAATTGGTTATCCCCGACATCGACAAGGCGCTGCGCGAACCCACTGACAAGCGTATATTTGTCATCTCGAAGGCATTCCGTGCCGGCTACACCGTCGATCAGATACACGAGCTCACCAAGATAGACCGCTGGTTCCTCGAGAAGCTGATGAACATCATGCGCACCTCGAAGGAGCTGCACGACTGGGCCGGCAACCACAAGCTGCTTTCCGACCTGCCCGACGACTTGTTGTACAAAGCCAAGCGTCAGGGCTTCTCCGACTTCCAGGTGGCCCGTGCCATCGGCATGGAAGGCGAGATGGAAGACGCCATCATCGCCGTGCGCAATCACCGCAAGCAACGCGGCATCGTGCCTGTGGTGAAGCAGATAGATACGCTGGCTGCCGAATATCCTGCCCAGACCAACTACCTGTACCTTACCTATAGCGGCGTGGCCAACGATGTTCATTACTTGGGCGACCACCGCAGTATCGTTGTACTTGGGTCAGGTGCTTACCGCATCGGTTCGTCGGTCGAGTTCGACTGGTGTGGCGTGCAGGCTTTGAATACCATCCGTAAGGAGGGTTACCGTTCGGTGATGATCAACTACAACCCCGAAACCGTTTCGACCGACTACGACATGTGCGACCGTCTCTACTTCGACGAGCTCACCTTCGAGCGCGTCATGGACATCCTCGACCTGGAGAATCCGCACGGCGTCATCGTCTCTACCGGCGGACAGATACCCAATAATCTGGCTTTGCGCCTCGACGCGCAGCATGTACACATCCTCGGTACGTCGGCCCAGAGCATCGACAACGCCGAAGACCGCGACAAATTCTCGGCCATGCTCGACCGCATCGGCGTGGATCAGCCCGAGTGGAGCGCGCTGACTTCGATGGAAGACATCAACGCTTTCATCCAGAAGGTAGGGTTCCCCGTACTTGTCCGTCCGTCGTATGTGCTCAGTGGTGCTGCCATGAACGTCTGCTCCAATCAGGAAGAGCTGGAGCGCTTCCTGCAGCTGGCTGCCAACGTGTCGAAGAAGCATCCGGTCGTAGTGAGCCAGTTCATCGAGCACGCCAAGGAAGTAGAGATGGATGCCGTGGCACAAAACGGCGAAATCATCGCTTACGCCATCTCCGAGCACATCGAGTTCGCCGGTGTCCATTCGGGCGATGCCACCATCCAGTTCCCGCCTCAGAAGCTCTATGTGGAGACCGTACGCCGCATCAAGCGCATCAGCCGCGAGATTGCCAGAGAGCTGAAGATCTCCGGACCTTTCAATATCCAGTTCCTGGCGCGCGACAACGATATCAAGGTTATCGAGTGCAACCTCCGTGCTTCGCGCTCGTTCCCCTTCGTCAGCAAGGTGCTGAAGCTCAACTTCATCGAGCTGGCCACGAAGATCATGCTGGGCATCCCCGTGCAGAAACCGGACAAGAACCTTTTCGACCTGGACTACGTGGGCATCAAAGCTTCGCAATTCTCCTTCAACCGCTTGCAGAAGGCCGACCCTGTGCTGGGTGTCGATATGGCTTCGACAGGCGAGGTAGGCTGCATCGGCGACGACACTTCGTGCGCGGTGCTCAAGGCCATGCTTTCCGTGGGCTACCGCATCCCGCAGAAGAACATCCTTCTTTCTACCGGCTCTACGGAGCAGAAGGTGGACATGCTTCAGGCTGCCCGTCAGCTGCAGCAGAAGGGCTACAAGCTGTTTGCTACGGGAGGTACGTCGAAGTTCCTCACCGAGAATGGTGTGGAGAATACCCGCGTTTACTGGCCCAGCGAGGATGGTCAGCCGCAGGCGCTTGACATGCTCCATAAGAAGGAAATCGACATGGTGGTGAACATTCCCAAGAACCTGACGGCAGGCGAGTTGAACAATGGCTACAAGATACGCCGTGCTGCCATCGACCTCAACATTCCGCTCATCACCAATGCCCGTTTAGCCAGCGCCTTCATCAATGCTTTCTGCACGATGTCGGTCGATGATCTGGCCATCAAGTCGTGGGCCGAGTATAAATAACGCCGCTTTTGCAAGTGCCGGACTGGCAGAAGCCCAAAGGAAGTTATCGCCCGTCGGGGTGGGCTTAGGAACGAAAGCCGACGGACGGGAGAAGGAAGAAGAAACACATCGCCGATAGCTTCTGTCGCATACGGAAGAGGTTACCTCCGCTTTCTGGGGGTAGCCTCTTCCTGCTTTTTGCAGGGGGAGTGGAAAATTTTGCGGGAAAAAGTGGAAAAATAATTTTTTATCGCTGTAACAAACTTGCGTCGTATTACGTCTGACAGGTATAAAACAGAAGATCGAATAGAAGAAAAAGAGCATGGATGCCGAGAGTTTTAAGAAAATGTTTTTGCCTTGTCACGCCAAACTGTATCGGGTAGCCTACAGATTGTTGGAGAATGCCGAAGACGCTGAAGACCTGATTCAGGAAGCTTACCTGAAGCTGTGGAGCAAGCGGGAAGAACTGACGGTTATCAGCAATCCCGAAGCCTTTGCTGTCGCATTGGTGAAGAACATGTGCTTCGACCTGTTGCGCTCGGGCAAATACATTTCGGAACGGCAGAATGTCTCTTTGGCCGAGGCGCAGCAGTTGCAGCCGGCCGATAGCCAGGATGCGAAGGAGGACGCGCAGATTGTGAGGCATCTGATTGCACGTTTGCCGGCGCAGCAGCAGCTGGTGGTTACTTTGCGCGATGTGAAAGGATGCTCTTACGAAGAGGTGGAACGGCTGACCGGACTGAATTCGGTCAATGTGCGGGTGCTTCTGTCGAGGGCAAGGAAGAAGATACGAGAAGAATTTATAAAATGGAATAGTTATGAAGGTCGATGAAATGGAACGATTGCTTGCAGCCTACTACGAAGGAATCACTGACGAGCATGAGGAAGAACGGTTGAAAGAGGCTTTTCGGAAGGAAAAGATTCCGGCATATCTGGAGGCGGACCGAAGAGTAGTGCTGGGCATGCGGGATGAAGGTGAAAAAGATGTTCCGGTTCCTGCCGGACTGGAAGAAAAACTATCCCGGATGATAGACCGTAAGGACGCCGAGGAACCCCACTTCCTGCAACGGAACCGCACGCGCCGAAACTGGCGGTGGGCAGCCGGAGTGGCCGCTACATTCCTGCTGCTGTTCGGCATCGGGTGGGGAGTGGTCAGGTTGGAGAAGAAACCGGTTCCACCCACGCCGATGGATACCTTTGCCGACCCGCAGGAAGCTTATCGGGCACTGCAGGCCACACTGGTCGAGATGTCGGATACGTGGAGGGCCGGTATGGAGCAGGTTGAGGCCGTGCAGGCGGATATGAATGTCGTTCGCGAAGAGATCAAACAAGAATTATCAAAATAAAAAACAGAAACGTTATGAAAAACTTCAGAAAGCTTTTGGTGTGTCTTTTGTTGCTGCTTCCCTGGACGGTGCAGGCGCAGCAGAATTTGTTCAAGAAATACAGTGATGTGAAAGGTGTCTCCTCCATCTACATATCCAAAGCCATGCTGGATATGAATCCCAGCCTGTTTACGAAGGATATTTATATTGGTGAGGTAGCTTCCAAGCTGAATTCGGTGCAAGTGCTCTCTACCATGAACAGCGAGATTAAGGCGGAGTTGCTGAAAGACATCCGTGCATTGGTGAAATCTTCCCGCTATGAACTGCTGATGAAACAGAAGGGGAACGTTTCTTCTTCCGAATTCTATGCCAGCCGCAAGGGAGATAAAGTCCGGGAACTGGTGATGCTGACCAACGGAGCGGCTACTTTGAAGTTCGTATATATTGAAGGAGACATGACCACAAAAGACGTACAGAAACTGTTGCTCTACCAGGATACCAGCGAAAACGTATCTCCCGTGCGGGTGTATCAGTGGAATGATTTGGAAAAAATGGGTTTCCAAATGCCCGATATGGATTTGGAGAATCTGCAGAAAACTTTCAACTCGGACGAATGGAAGAAGTTCTTGAAGGACATGAAGGAACTGACTAATAGTTTAAAGTCGAAGTATTAGATGCGTTTAGGATTTCTACATCCGCTGATGCTCCTGTGGTGTCATACCTGTCATCCGCTTGAAGAATTTGCTGAAAAAGGGGGTGTGTCGAAATAAAAGTATCTGAGGATAGTGTGTTGAAATAAAAG